>JBKPDV010000232.1:0-3697 GCA_046728075.1 Acidobacteriota bacterium
AGTGAGGTCTCAGGTCTAAAGTCTAAAGTCTAAGGAAGACCTGTGTTGCGACCTTAGACCTTAGACCTTAGACCTTAGACGAGGACCGAATGAGCTCACCGACTCGAAGGGATCTCCTCAAAGGCGTCGCGATTCTTCCCATCGCGGCCCAGATCAAGACGGCCTCGACCAAGACTGGAGCGCCTCCTCTCGTGATTTCCTCCGCCAACGGGCTCGAGGCGGTCCGCAAGGCTCACGCCATGATCACCTCCGGAAGCGATCCGCTCGACGCGGTCATTGCCGGCGTCAACATCGTCGAAGACGACCCGGATGACGTGACCGTCGGCTACGGCGGGATCCCCAACGAAGAGGGGGTCGTCCAGCTCGACGCGTCGGTGATGGATGGCCGCACGATGAAGTCGGGCGCGGTCGGGGCGCTCGAGCGAATCAAGAACCCCTCCCGGGTGGCGCGGATCGTGATGGATCAGACGAACCGGGCGTTCCTCGTCGGCGAAGGAGCCCTCAAGTTCGCGCGGGCCCACGGGGTGCCGGAGCAGAACCTCCTGACCGAACGCTCGCGCAAGATCTGGCTCTACTGGAAAGAGAAACTTTCCAAGATCGACGACTGGATCGAGCGAGGCGACGAGGAAGAGAAAGACCCCGACATCCGTTGGTACATCGACAAATACGGCGTCGAGGACTTCCGCCCGCAGGGCACGATCAACTGCAATGCTTTGACCTCGAAGGGAGAGCTCGTCGGGACGACCACGACTTCGGGACTCTTCTTCAAGCTTCCCGGCCGCCTGGGCGACTCGCCGGTGATCGGCGCGGGACTCTACGTCGACGGCGAAGTCGGCGCCTGCGGATCGACCGGATGGGGAGAGGGAAACATTCGATTCTGCGGTTCGCATACGGTCGTCGAGCTCATGCGCCAGGGGAAGTCACCCGAACAAGCGGCTCTGGCGACCCTGCAACGCATCGTCGACGGCGCGAAATACAACCGCAACAAGCGCGGAGAGCCGGACTTCAACGTCAACTACTACGTCGTTAACAAGCGAGGGGAATACTGCGGGGCGTCGATCTGGAACGGTTCCTACGGAGGCTCCAAGAAGTTCACCCCCGCTCGATTCGCGGTTGCCGACGCGCGGGGCGCACGACTGGAGGAGTCTGTTTATCTGATGAAGAAGACTCCCCCGGCCTGATTAGGAATCGGTTCATCCGATTGCTGAAAACAGAGACCGAAGCGATTCTGCCGGGCGGCTGTTCGATGGAATGAAGGCACAATAGGAGCATGCCCTCTCCCCGACGGTTGCTCGCCAAATGGTTCGTCCGGCTGATCACTCAGCCCCGGCGCAACTACCAGCGTTTCGTCTTCAACGACCCGGAGAAGCTCAGGACCACGATTCAGGCCGGGGACGTGCTCTTAGTCGACGGCGATCAGCGCGTGTCGCAGGCCGTCAAGTACCTCACACAGTCGACCTGGTCTCACAGCGCGCTCTTCATCGGAGACGCGCTTCTCCGCCGCGATCCGGACACGGCTCGGCAGGCGCGGCGTCGATTCGGGCGGGAGGCGCGATTTCTCATCGTCGAAGCGCTGGTCGAAGGCGGGGTCATCGTCTCCCCGCTCTTGAAGTACATCGATTTGAATATCCGCATCTGCCGCCCGCGCGGCCTCCGCGCGGAGGACAGGGAAGTCGTGCTGGACCACGCCATTTCCCGCGTCGGACACTCGTACGACCAGCGCAACTTCTTCGACCTGACTCGTTACCTCCTCCCCTTCCATCTCATCCCGCACCGCTGGCACGAGGACGCGCTGCACTTCGGCAGCGGCGTCGCCACAGAGACGATCTGTTCGACCTTGATCGCCGAAGCCTTCGCCAAGGTTCGGTTTCCGATCCTTCCCACCCCGATCCGTCCTCCCCGTCCCCGCACGACGGGGGAGCGCCTGAAGCGGCAGATCCTGGGACGGCCGACCCGACGCGCCTACAGCGGCCTGCTCCGGGCCCGGCACCCCACCCTCGCGGTTCCGCGCGACTTCGACCTTTCTCCCTACTTCGACATCGTGAAGTTCAACGTCCGGGACATGGCCGCCTTCGACTATCGCAAGCTCGAATGGGAAGAGGCCGCGGCCGCGGCCGCGCCCGGTCCCGCTTCGCCCGAGTGATCACTCCTCCTTTTTCTTGACAGCGGGACCGGGGCCGAGCTAAAAGGCCGATGTAAACGTTTACACCCGGGGTGACCTACGGGTAACCGCCGATCCTCCAAGGCACCGCGTCTCCTCTCCCGCCGCCAGCGGCCGGCGGCAGAGGCCACGATCAAGGACGTCGCCCGAGAGGCGGGCGTCTCCGTCGCGAGCGTTTCGCGCGCCCTCAATGACAAGGGGCCTGTTCGGGAAGAGACGCGGCGGCGCATCCGGCGCGTCGTGGAGAAGCTCCGCTATGTTCCCCACGGGGTCGCCCGCAGTCTCATCACTCGCAAGACACAGACCCTCGGAGTTCTTCTCCCGGATCTTTTCGGGGAATTCTTTTCGGAGCTCATTCGGGGGATTGATCTGGCAGCTCGCCAACGCGGCTACCACCTGATCGTTTCCGGCTCTCACGGCGACCGAGCCGAGACGCAGGCGGTCCTGCGCGCCATGAGAGGGCGCGTGGACGGCGTGATCGTGCTCTCACCGGATCTCGACGTGGAGACTCTCGAGACCAACCTGCCTTCGGGCTTTGCCGCGGTCCTCCTCAATGCCGACGGCGGCGGAGCTTTCGATTCGATACGCATCGACAACTTCGGCGGGGCGCTGGCGATGGTGCGGCATCTCCTCGAACTCGGCCACCGGCGGTTGGTGTTCGTCACGGGGCCTTCCCGAAACCACGACGCCCAGGAAAGGCTGCGGGGTTATCGCCGCGGGATGGCCCGCGTGTCGGGCTCCCGGCCCGTGACGATCGTGGGGGATTTCCGCGAGGAAGCGGGCTACCGCGCGGCCGAGCGCATCCTCCGGCTGCGGCCTCTTCCCACGGCCGTTTTCGCCGCCAACGACGCGATGGCGATCGGCCTGCTCTGCGCGTTCCGCGAGCGCCAGATTCGGGTGCCCGAAGAGATCGCCCTCGCCGGCTTCGACGACATTCCGATCGCGCGCTTCATCACCCCTCCCTTGACCACTGTTCGGGTTCCCATTGCGGACCTCGGAGCGCGAGCGACGGCGCGACTCCTGCATGCGCTGCGCGGCAGTGACCGTTCGTCCGGCCGATCCGAGACTCTCCCGACCACGCTGGTGGTCCGGGCGTCCTGCGGCGCCTCGCAGCCCCAGCCATCGACGCCCGCACGGTCGATTCCCCGTATCCCCCGGCCCAGAGCCCAACCGCAAACCATGAGCGCAACCGACGATTCGGCATCCGGAATTTTGATCGATTCCACTTCGGAATTCTGATCGAGGAGGGAAAGCGATGAGACCCAAGGTTTTGACACGAACACTGGCGGCAATCCCGGCTCTTCTCCTACTCGCCGCCCTCGGAGCTCCGGTCCTCCGAGCGCAAACGACGGCGGGGACCCTGCGAGGTACGGTCAAGGACGAGACAGGAGGGGTTCTGCCGGGAGTGACGGTGGAAGCGGTCAACGATGACACCGGATTTCGTCTGGGAGCGACGACCGCCTCGGGAGGCTTCTATAACCTGAGCGTTCCACCGGGACCCTACACCGTCACGGCCACGCTCTCGGGCTTCAGCAC
>JBKPDV010000233.1:0-11385 GCA_046728075.1 Acidobacteriota bacterium
GGCCGAGGATGTGATCTATCCACAGGAAGGGGTAGATCAACGGGAAGAGCAGAATGAAGGGACCGCGGTAGTGGAACCGCGAGCCCCAGCGTAGGATCGCGATCGCCAGACGGCCGGTGAAGAGATAGCGGCTCTCGAGCACGTCAAAGCCCGCTTCTGTGAGAAGCCGCCGGATACGAGCGTCGTCGTAGAGCTGGATACACCGGTATTCCGCGATGTGATGTCGGCGGAAGGACTCGCTCACGTGCGGCGAGTTCAAGCAATCGACGGTCAGCGCGAAGAGCCCGCGGGGCCGCAAGACCCGCTGCACCTCTGCGAGCACGGCCGCATCGTCGCGCGCGTGCTCGAGGACGCAGACTGAAACAGCGCGGTCGAAAGTGCCGGCAGCCAGGGGCAGACCCTCACCGGCCGCGCAGAGAAAATGCCCGTCGCGATCGACCCAGCGCTTCGCGATGGCCAGCGCGCCAAGCGACGGATCGATGCCCACAGGTTCCAGTCCGCGTCTGGCGAGTGTGCCCGCGAACGCTCCTTTCCCGCTGCCGACGTCGACGATCCGTTGGCCGGGGAAAAGCTCCAGGTAGCGGGAGAGCGTCGCCAGCTCGAGCCTCCGGACGCCGTGGAAGCGCTGCCAGTGGCGGTAGACGACGCGCCGGGCGAGCGAGAGCATCCGCCCGGTTCTTCGAGCTAGCTCGCTCGCCGGCGCGGCCGGGGCTTGGACGCCGCGGGTTCCTTCTCGACGGCCCGGGGCGGCAGGAGGACTTCCTTCATCGCGGGCAGTGGACCGGCGGGCTTTTCGAAGCCGCATCCGCCGCGGTCGCAGACGAGGAAGCCGCCTCCTTTGCGGTCACGCAAGAGCAGATACGCGTTGCCGCACTGAGGGCAGGCTTCCGGAACCGGGCGGACCGAGAGCGTGAAGTCGCAGTTGGGATAGTTGACGCACCCGTAGAACGGGCGGAAGCGGCCGCGCCGCTCGGCGATCACGCCGCCGTCCTTGGGGCAGATCACTCCGGTGTCGACGACGGGCTTGGGCGGCTTGTACTTGCAGGCGGGATAGTTCGAGCAGGCCACGTACGCTCCGTAGCGGCCGTGGCGACGGACCAGCGCGTGGCCGCACTGCGGACAGCTCTCCCCCGTCGGCTCGTCGGGCCGCGCCTCCGCCTTGCCCCCCGCGACGGCCACGTTGACGATGTTGCGGCACTTGGGGTAGGCCGTG
This sequence comes from Acidobacteriota bacterium, assembly GCA_046728075.1. Classification (GTDB taxonomy): domain Bacteria; phylum Acidobacteriota; class Thermoanaerobaculia; order UBA5066; family Gp7-AA6; genus JBKPDV01. Next base: position 1,214 of record JBKPDV010000233.1, read on the forward strand.
CAGCCGAGAAAGACCGATCCGGTCCGGCTCTGACGCAGCTTCATCGGAGACCCGCACTCCTCGCACATCGTCGCCTCGAGCTCTGTTGCGTCGACGATGTCCTCCTCCGGATCCGGGATGTTCTCCGTGAAGGTGCAGGCGGGGTACCCGCTGCAGGCCACGAAGAGCCCGTTCTTGCCCATCCGGAGCTTCAGCTTCTTTCCGCAATTCGGGCACTTCTCGGCGACATCCGGCACGACGGGAAACGACAGGATCTTTCGGGCTTCGCCCAGAGGAATGCCCGCCTTGCCGGACACCATGTCTTTCAAGGCGCGTTCGCGGTCGCGCGTGAAGGTCTGGTCGAACTCCGAAAGCGCTTTCCTCCACGGAAGCTTTCCCTCTTCGACTTCGTCCAAGCGCTCCTCCATGCGGGCGGTGTACGACGTCTCGAAGAAGTCATCGAAGTACGGGATTAAGAGCTCGATGACCGTCCGCCCGAGCGCGCTCGGGATGAAGCGGCGGTCCTTCTTGCGAACGTACTCGCGGTCCTCGATTTTTCGGAGGATCTCGGCGTACGTCGAGGGCCGGCCGATCCCGTTCTCCTCGAGAAACTTCACGAGCGAGGCCTCGTTGAAGCGCGGCGGAGGCTGTGTCTGCTTCTGCTCGGGGTGGAGGGTCACGAGCTTCAAGGTCTCCCCCTGGGAGAGCGCCGGAAGTCTTTCGCCTTCCTTGTCCTTGTCCTCCTCCGCGTCCGTGTCCGCGGCGGGCTGCGAGGCTTCGATCCCGTGTGCCGCGAGATACCCGGGGAACTTCAAGGTCGAGCCGGAGGCCCGGTAGAGGGCGCGTCCCGCCTCGATCTCGGCGGAAGTCGTGTCGTAGACGGCCGGAGTCATCTGTGACGCGACGAAACGCTCCCAGATCAGTCGGTAGAGGCGGGCCTCGTCGGACGCGAGGTGAGCGGAGACGGCCTCCGGCGGCAGATCGAGGTACGTCGGCCGGATGGCTTCATGGGCGTCCTGAATGTCGCGCTTGCCCTTGAAGTACCGGGGCGATTCGGGCAGCGACGCGGGACCATAGCGCTCCTGGATGTGCTCCCGCACGGCCGTCAGCGCCTCCTGCGAGACGCGGGGCGAGTCGGTGCGCATGTAGGTGATCAAGCCGACCGTTCCCCGGCCCGGGATGTCCCTGCCTTCGTAAAGCCGCTGCGCGATCTGCATCGTGCGCCGCACGGCAAAGGAGAGACGCCGGGCGGCCGCCTGCTGGAGCTGCGAGGTGATGAAGGGAGGAGGTGGATTCTTACGCCGCTCCGCCGTTTCGACCCTGGCCACGCGCCAGACTGCCTTTTCCACCTCGGCGCGAACACGCTCGGCGGCCTCCGCGGACTCCAGCCGCGGATCGTTGCCGTCGAATTTGAGCTTGACTCCGTCGAAAGCGAACAGGCGGGCGGAAAAGGCCGGCGGGACCGATGCTTCCAGCTCCGCGTCGACGGTCCAGTACTCGACCGGGAGGAACCGCTCGATCTCCTGTTCGCGCTCGCAGATGATCCGCAAGGCCACGGTCTGGACCCGTCCGGCCGAAAGCCCTCGCCAGATCTTCTTCCAGAGCAGGTCCGAGACCTCGTAGCCGACGAGGCGATCGATGATCCGGCGGGCCTGCTGCGCGTCCACCAGACGCGCGTCGATCTTGCCGGCCTGCTCCATGGCGGCCAGCACGGCTTTCTTGGTGATTTCGTTGAAGCGGACTCGCTTGAAGACCGCGTTCTTCGTGGCGCCCTTCAAGGTTTCCTGCAGGTGCCAGGAGATGGCCTCCCCCTCCCTGTCCGGGTCGGCCGCCAGATAGATGGTCGGCGCCGTACGCGCCGCCTTGATGATCTCCGCGAGCATCTTCGCCTTGCCCGCCAGCACTTCGTAGGTCGGCTCGTAGGAATTCGAGCGGTCGACTCCCAGCCCCTTTTTCGGCAAATCCCGAACGTGCCCGTAGGAGGCGAGGACGCGGAAGTCCTTTCCCAGAAACTTTTCCAGCGTCTTCGCTTTGGCGGGCGACTCGACGATGACGAGGGATTTACCAGTGGCCATTGGGCGGTGGAAAGTGCCACAACCGCGGGGAAACCGCAAACCGCAGCCGGGCACTCTCCTTCAACACCGGGCTATTCCCGGCAGTGGAAGTCCCTCCGTTTCAGGGACGTAGCAGGATGTACCGGCCTGTCTCGTCAGAGCCAGCGAGGCCCGCCTCCTCCAGCTCGAAGAGCGCCGCGAGGACCGTCCCAGCCGAAAGGTCCGCATCCTGCGAAAGCTCGTCCGCCGTTGCGGTCTCCTCCCGACGCAGGATCTCGAGAAGCCGCAGCGCCTCGGCCGACAAGTCCGCCTGGTTCGCGCGGACACGGCCCGGTCGAGCGACCTCGCCGATCGTCGGAAAGAGCTCGGCCAAGACGTCTTCGGCCCCCCGGCAGAGAATTGCGCCATCACGAAGGAGCTCATGCGTTCCCAACGAGGTCGGCGAAAAGACACTGCCCGGCACCGCGAAAACGTCGCGGCCGAAGTCGTTGGCCAGTCGGGCCGTGATCAGGGAGCCCGATCGGCGGGACGCCTCGACGACGACCACGCCCGAGGCGAGCCCGGCAATGATGCGGTTTCTCACGGGAAAGTTGCGGGCGTGTGGCTCGGTCCCGGGTGGAAACTCGGAAAGGAGAAGGCCTCGGGCGAGCATCGCCTCTTTCAAACGGGCATGCTCGCGTGGATAGTCGACGTCGATCCCGCAGCCCAGCACGGCAATCGTGCCTCCCGGTCCGTCCAGCGCCGCTTCGTGGGCGACGCCGTCCACTCCCCGGGCAAAGCCCGAGACGACCGCGACTCCGACTGAAGAGAGCTCGCGCCCCAACCGCGCGGCCACATCCCGGCCGTAGCGCGTCGCCTCTCTCGACCCGACAATCGCGACGGCGGGCAGCCGGAGCCGTTCGAAACTCCCCCGAGCAAAGAGCACGAAGGGAGGATCGGCGATCTCGGACAAAAGCGGCGGGTACTCGGCGTCAAACGCCGTCAGAACCCTCATTCCCGACCGCTCGAGATCAGCCGCCCACCGTTCCGATGCCAGATCCTCCACGGAGGCCTGAAGGGCTTGCGCGGCCGTCTGCGAGCCGAGCCGCTCGGTCAGATCCGAGGTGGACAGGGAGAGAAGGGCCTCCAGCCCCCCCTTTTCGCGCAGGTGCGGCCACAGGCGTTGCGGGGTAAGTTGCCGCCCGCGGGCCCAGGAAAGAGCCGCTCGGCGCGGCAGGATCGGGCTGGTCAAGCTAAGACTTTCTTCATGCAACTGGTCTGAAAAGACGAAATCTTTCCGTCCGCAAAAGCTTTCCTATAATAGCGACCCGCATCGGAGGGCGAATTGAAGCGTTTGACCGGCCTCGTCATCGCGGTGTTTCTCTTCGCCTCGGGCTGCACGTCCTACTCCCACACGGAGAACGCCAAGTCTCAGATCGCCTTCGGGGCGCGCGTCGCCCGGGAGGGACTCTGGCGAGAGGCCGCCTTCCGGTTCGAGCAGGCGATCGCCAGAGATCCGAATAACGCGCGGGCGCACAACAACCTGGCCGTCGCGCTCGAAGCGAGCGGAGAGTTCGCTCGGGCGCTCGTCGAGTACAAGAAGGCGCTCGATCTGGCCCCCAACGACAACTACATTCGGCGCAATTACGCCCGGTTCGCGGAGTTCTACACCTCCTACACCCGAACGACCGGGAAGGCCGCCGGTGCGTCGTAGGCTTTCGCTTCCCGCCGCTCTCCTGCTCTGCGCGTCCACGGCGCTCGGCGGGGTTTCTCAAGTGCGGCTGAGGCTTCCCTTGAAGCCGCGGCTCCCGTTGCGCGGAAACGAAAGAATCGTGCTCGCCCCCTTTCTGATCGTCACCGAGGCCGAAAAGGGGCGGGACAAGAGGCTCGCCAATGTCGATCTGCAGGCGGAATTCCATCGCTTCCTGAAGAAGCAGCTCGAGAAAAAGACCAAGCTCGAGGTCGTCGAAGCCCCCGCCGAAGTGAAGCTGCCCACTCAGAATCTGACCGAGCTCTCGCGATCCACGGAGTTCTGGCGCGCGCTGGGCGCGACGACCAACGGCGACATCATCGTCTCCGGGTCGCTCGAGTTCCGCATCGAAGACCGCTCCGGCTACAAGACGGAGGAATACATCTCGCCGATCAACGGCCAGACGTATTACCGCCAGGTCTACGTGGAGCAGACCGGCTTCCTGTTCGACATCGTCTTTCTCGTTTTCGACGCGCGCTCCGGCGAGAAGCTGCTGCAGGACGAGTTCAAAGACTTCCGTCAGACCGGGGGACGCCGGGCCGATGAGCTGCAGGGTCTTTTCGAGAACCTCTTCTCGCTCGAAAACCAGATTCTGAATCTCTTCGTCGCGCGGGAGCGCGAAGCCGACCGATACATCTTCACCGACTAACGGGGTCTCACATGAAAAAGCTCCTCTGGGCTTTCCTCCTGCTGCTGCCCGCGGCCGCGTCCCAGGCCCAGTACGAGAATTTCGGCGAGAACAAGATCGTCTACGACAATTTTGACTGGAAGACCTATCGCTCGACGCACTTCACGATCTACTTCTATGAACGGGAAAAGCCGGTGATCCAGAAGGTCGCTTCCTACGCCGAAAGCGCCTACGACGACATCTCGCGCCGGCTCAACTTCCAGATTCCCAAGCCCATCAACCTGATCTACTACGCGACGCACTCCGACTTCGAGCAGACCAACACGCTCTTGAACTTCATCCCGGAAGGAATCGGCGCCTTCGCGCTACCCGGCCGCAACCGGATGGTCCTTCCCGTAGACATGGCGGACGAAAAGCTCCAACAGCTGATCGCTCACGAGCTGACCCACGTCTTCCAGTTCGAGATCCTCTTCGGCGGCAACTACCTTCGAGCCGCGACGACCACCGCGCCGCAGTGGTTTCTCGAGGGAATGGCGTCCTACTTCGGAAACGACGAAGACAACAGAGACCGCATGGTCCTGCGCGACGCGGTTCTCTCCGACCAGGTTCCCGAGATCGCCGAGAAGGGAATCGAAGGGTTTTTCGCCTACCGCTTCGGGCACGCGGTCTTCGACTTCATCGCATCGGAATGGGGCAAGGACGCCGTACGCGACTTCCTCTTCGAATTCCGCAACTCGGTGGGGGGGAAGCTGGACAAGGTCATCAAGCGGACGTTCAACATAACCGCCGAGGACTTCGACATCAGGTTCCGCCGCTACCTGCGGCAGCGCTACCTGAAGGTCCTGACCGAGAAGGGAGAACCGATCGACTTCGGCGAGCGCTTCAAGATCGATGACACCCCTTCCGCCGAGCTCTCCCCGCGGGCATACCCGTCGGGCGACTTCGTCGCCGCAATCTCCACCATCAAGGAAGACGCGGACGTCGTCTTGATGTCGACGCGGGACCGCAAGCTCTACCGGAACCTCACGAAGGGCTACAAGACAAAGTACGAGTATCTGGTCTCTCAATGGCTGACGACCGGGCCCCAGAGCGGAGCGGATCTGGCGATCGGCCCGGACGGGAACACGGTTGCCGTGTTTGCTCGGCGCGAGCGCGGCCGGGATCTGTTGCTGTTGAACGCGTTGGATGGCGGCATTCGGGAGCGGGTCGAGATGCCGGGCCTGGATCAGCAGTTGAACCCCACTTTTTCTCCCGACGGAAAGACAATCGTGTTTCGGGCCTTGAAGTCAGGCCGGTCCGACCTCTACGCGTATCACCTGGATTCGCGCACGATCACGAACCTGACCGACGACGACGCCTACGACTTCGGGCCCGCCTTCTCGCCGGACGGGAAATGGATCTACTACTCCTCGGTGCGCGGCACCCGGTCGAAGATTTTCCGCTTTCACCCCGAGACCCCGGAGAGCCGCGAGCAGATCACCTACGGAGACTGGAACGACGACGATCCGGTTCTCTCCCCCGACGGCCGACGGCTCTTCTTCACGTCGGATCGCGACGCGGGAATCAACAACATCTACTCCATCAATCTGGAGACCGGGGAGACCTTCCTTCACACCAACGTTTTCGCCGGCGCATTCTGCCCGACGGTTTTCGTCGGGAAGGACAACACCGAGAAGCTCGTGTTCGCCGCCTACTACAAGCGGCGCTTCACGCTCTACATCGCCGACGCCAGGAAGCCCATTCAGAAGCTGGCCGATCTCGCCCCGTCCGCCTCCCCGACGGGCCCGCAGGGATACGTCCCCTATCAGCCGGCCATCGAAGTCGCGATCGACAACGAGAAAGTCACAAGCCGTCCCTCCCACAAGCTGCAACTCGAGGACGCCTCGGTCAGCGCCGGGGTCAACACCGACCAGACATTCGTGTCCAACACGTATCTGATCTTCGGAGATAACCTGGGAGACCGGCGTTTTATCGCCTCGCTCCAGTCTCTCTCCTCCTACACGAACATCTTTCTGCAGTACGTCGACCTGACGCATCGGCTGCAGAAAGGCATCGCGCTCTTTGATGATCGGCAGTACTACATCGGGATCGATAGCAGTCTCGGATTCGACCGCGCCGTGCGGGACCGGCGGATCTCCCGGGAGACCGGTGGGCTCGGGACCCTGTCTTATCCGGTTTCCCGCTACTCACGAGTCGAGGGGCAGCTCGGCTACGTTTCTCGATCGCTCGATTATCCCATCAGCGTTGACCAGGTCACCGGGCAGATCGGATTCGCAACGTTGAAAAACAATTTTCCTATTGTGACAGCCTCATTCGTCAACGACACGACCTTGTACAAAGAGTGGGGAGCGCTGGCCGGGCGGAAGTTCCGTCTCGGCTTCTCCTATCAGTACGACGTCGACAAGGGACAGTACGGTGACTTCACGGGCTCGGGGACGGGCCCCACGCTGTCGCAGGACATCACGCTCGAGTACCGGCAGTACGTCAAGATCACGGAGCGCTCGCTTTTCGCCTTCCGTGTTTTCGGGGCCCGGGCCAACGGGAACCTTCCCAACATTTACTACTTTGGAGGCCTCGACACTCTCCGCGGCCTCGACTTCCGAACGGAATACGGCAATACGGTCGGTTACGCCAACTTCGAATACCGATTCCCCTTGATCGACTTTCTCGCCTTCCCGTTCGGCGGATTCCGCAACATCCGAGCCCACATCTTCTTCGACATCGGCGGCGCGGCCCTCAAGGGCCAGCCTTTCCGATTCTGGGACTCCTCCGAACACCGGTTGATCGACGGGGTCGCGTCGTATGGCTGGGGCCTGCAGTTTCAACTTTTCGGTCTGCAGCTTCACTGGGACTTTGCGCGGCTGACCGATTTGAAGAAGACCCTCTCCGGATACAGGACCTCGTTCTACATCGGCTACGAGTTCTAGCCCGGACGATTGCTGGGCACAGAGGGAGGGACTCCACACGTCCCGCCTTCTCTCCATTTCTGGGCCGGATTGCCCGAACAATCCGGGCTAGAATCCGCTCAACGTGTCCCACGACACCCTCGCGATCCGGGCCCTGGGACCTTACGGCGGATCCGCGCCCGGTTATCGGCTGACGACGTTCTTGATCGACGGGGAGACGGCGCTCGATGCCGGCTCGCTGACCGATGCGCTGCCTCTCTCGGCGCAGCGCCGAATCCGTCGCGTCGTCCTGACGCACATCCACTTCGACCACATCGCCTCGCTTCCTCTCTTGATGGAGAATCTTTACGGTCAGAGCTCACCTCTGGAGGTGATCGCGCCCAAGCCCGTGCTCGCCTCTCTTCGCCGGGACGTGTTGAACGACCGCGTGTGGCCGGATTTCACCCGACTGCCATCGAAGGCCCGTCCCACCGTGCTGCTCCGACCCATCCGCGAGGGGAAACCGTTTCGTGCCGGACGAGTCGCGTTCCTTCCCTTCGCCGTCAGCCACGTCGTCCCCGCCTACGGCTATGTCGTGTCCAAACGCGAGCGCTCGGTCGTGTTCTCCGGCGACACGGAGCCGACCGACCGCCTCTGGGCCGCCGCCCGGAAGGCGAAACACCTGAAGGCGATCTTTCTAGAGCTCTCCTTCAGCAATGCGCAGATGGAGATCGCGCAGGTCTCGCAGCATCTGACGCCGTTGCAGGTGATTACGGAGCTCGCCAAGGCTCCCGCTCGCGTGCCCGTCTACCTCTACCACATGAAGCCGCCATCGCTTTCCCGCATCCGCCGTGAAATCGCGGCCGCGCACGAGCCGCGTTTGAGGCTACTGGAGGGTGAGAGAAGCTTCCGTTTCTAAGTTCAAGGTTCAACGTTCAACGTTCAAAGTGATTGGCTTCTCAGCCTTAAACATTGAACTTTGAACTTTGAACCAATCTCGCCCAGGCCAGCAGATCAACCGCGAGACCCGCCGCGAGCCGGCCTCTCAAGGAATCGTTTCGGAGCAGATCCTCGCGCGACGATTCGAAGAACGCCTCTCGGATGAGATAAGTCTTGCCGCCGCGCTCTTGCGCCCGAAGCTGCGACTCGAAGGCGGATAAGCCCGACCGCCGCCGAATGCGCAGGAGCTGTCTCGCGGGGTCCGGCCAGACTTCCTCCCGCAAGAAGTCGCCGGCATTCGCGGACTCGATTCCCGGAGGAGCCAGCGCAAGCCTCCAGCCCCTCTCTTCGATCGGCTCCTCTTCGACCACGCGGGCGACCCCCTCCAGGAGCCTGCGGTACGCAGCGGGACTCGCGACGGCGGCGAAGGCCTCCGACACGGTCGCGGACGTCTCGAGATAGGCGGTCAGGCTCCCCGCGCCGGAGGCGGATTCCGGCTCGCCCGTCCGAGCGATCGCGCTTTCCAGCAGTGCCTTGTCCATCTCGAAAAGGCTCGCCAGCCGCTCGGCTCGCGGGAGCCCGATCGGAACGGTCAATCGCGCGTGACGGTCGTCGACGTGAACTTGCCCGCGGGCATAGGAGACGACCCGGGCCTGCTCCTGGCGTCGCAGAAGAAGCTTCGAGAGAAAACGCGATTGGGGATCGAAGGTCGCGCGCCACCTCGCTTCGAATTCCTCGTCCGAGACCTCGGCGTCAAAGATCTCCAGCGCGCGCGGTCCTTCGGGAACACCCGCCTCGAGCGCGATCCGAAATCCCCTTGCCGTCGGACGGACCTCGAGATCCACGATCGCGCCCTCGACGCGGGCCTCGCGGGCCGGGAGAAGGGCCGGCAGCGGAAACCCGACATCGCAGATGGTGACGCCGCCCGGCCCCTCGATCAGGAGGGCAGCGTGATCAAAGTCGCGCTCGACTCGACCCAGAACTTTGCGAGTCGAGAACCCGAGGACTCGCGCAAGCGCATCGAACGCGGCGACACGCGCGAAGCAGGTGCCGCCGGTTCCCAATTCCACATGATCGCTCCAGAAGATCTCCGGCCGCCTCGGCTTTTCCGCCGGATCGACGACGTGCGCGTGGCGCACGATCTTGGAGGCCGACTCGAAAGGAACGCGCGTGTTGAAACGGGAGAAGAGGGCCTGGAGAAACCCAATGCCCGGCTCGGCGCGAGAAAGATCGAGGGCTTCGAGAATCTCATCGACGGGGAGCATTCAGTGACGAGTGACCGGTGACAAGTGACAAGTGGTCGACATCAACATTTCCGCGAGTGAACTCGGCTCGTCACTCGTCACTGGTCACTTGTCACTTTTTCTTCAGTTTCGCTACGAGCACGCGGATGCGCTCCTGCGCGTCGGATCCGAACCAGCTGTCGAGAAACGGATCGGCGCGTCGGGCTTGATCGAAACGGTCGAGCGCCTCTGCCCGGATGCGCCGCTTGATGGCGGCGTGGGCCTTGGCTGGCCGCTCGGCGAGGAAACGAATCCGCTCCCAGGCGCGGGCGGGAAGCTCCTGCGCCTCCAGGGCGCGATCGGCAAGGCCGATTGCAACGGCGCCTTGGGCCGAGCAGTTCTCCCCCGACGCGGCGAGGCGTTCGGTTGCCCGCGCCCCGATCGCGTAGCGAAACACCTCGAGCAGGCAAGCCGGAACCGGGACACCGAGGGCCACTTCCGAGAGTCCGAACTTCGCGTTCCCCTCCGCCGCGTACCGTTCGTCCGCGGCCGCGGCCAGAATCAGTCCTCCCGCGATCGCATGCCCCGAGAGCACCGCGAGGACGGGCGCGCCGAACGCGAAGACTTCGCGCACGAGGTCGCAGTAAGAGTCGACAAAGCGTGACATCCGCCCGCGGTCGAAGTGGACGATTGTCGGCAGGTCCCATCCCGCCGAGAACAGGTTCGGCAGCGCGG
>JBKPDV010000234.1:0-25773 GCA_046728075.1 Acidobacteriota bacterium
CACCTGTCGAGCGGGCTGCCCGCGTTCCTGGCGCCCGACAGCGGCCTCAACTCCGGCTTCATGATCGCGCAGGTCAGCGCGGCCGCGCTCGTGTCCGAGAACAAGATCCTCGCTCATCCCGCCTCGGTCGATTCGATTCCGACTTCCGCGGACAAGGAAGACCATGTCTCGATGTCTCCGATCGCGGCGCGTAAGTTTGCCGCGATCGTCCAGAACCTGGAATGGGTGCTCGCGATCGAGCTGATGGTCGCGTTCCAGGCGATGGAGTTCCTGCGGCCGCTGGCGACGTCGGCGCCGCTCGAACGGGTCCGGCGCGCGTTTCGACGAGCGACCCCGCCCTGGAAGCGGGACCGGATCCTGGCCGCGGACATTGAGAAGGCGCGGGGGTTTCTGGACGCCGAAGCGGTGAGGTCTCTCATCAGGCAATTGAAATAGACGGGGGGACGGGGAAAAAGCCGACATCACCCCGTCACCCCGTCCCCCAGTCCCCCCGTCCGTCACTTCTGTGAATTGCTCTGCCTGATGCCTATACTTTGATGGTGGCCACCCTCGCTCCCCCTCGCCAGATCCGCGCCGACCGCGGGACGCAGCTGAGATGCCGCGGATGGATCCAGGAGGCGGCGCTGCGAATGCTCGAGAATAACCTCGACCCGGAGGTCGCCGAGAAGCCGCAGGAACTGATCGTCTACGGGGGAACCGGCAAGGCCGCCCGCAACTGGGAGTGCTTCGACGCGATCGTCGAGACACTCAAGCGGCTCGCCGATGACGAGACGCTCCTCGTCCAGTCGGGAAAGCCCGTCGGCGTCTTTCGGACGCACGAGGATGCCCCACGGGTTCTGATCTCCAACGCGATGCTCGTGCCGGCCTGGGCGACCGCCGACGAGTTTCGCCGGCTGGAGGGCCTGGGCTTGACGATGTACGGACAGATGACCGCGGGCTCCTGGATCTACATCGGGACGCAGGGGATTCTCCAGGGAACCTTCGAGACCTTCGCGGCAGCCGGCGTCCGGCATTTCGGGGGAGAGCTCGAGGGGCGTCTCGTCGTCACGGCCGGACTGGGAGGAATGGGAGGAGCGCAGCCCCTGGCCGCGACTCTCAACGGAGCGGCTGCTCTCATCGCGGAAGTGGATCCGGAGCGCATCGACCGCCGGCTTCGCTCACGCTATCTGAACGATCGCGAGAGCGCTCTCGACCTCGCGATCGACCGCGCGCTCGAGGCGCGGGACGCTCGCAAGGCGGTCTCGATTGGAGTCGAGGCCAACGCAGTCGAGCTGCTCGAGCGCCTGATCACGCGGGGAATCGTTCCGGACTTGTTGACGGATCAGACCTCCGCGCACGATGAGCTCGCCGGGTACGTTCCGATCGCGGAAGCGGGGGAGAGTCTCGCGGCGCTGGCCGAGTTGAGGCGGCGGGATCCCGAGCGCTACGTTGCGCGCTCCTACGCGACCATGGCCCGCCACATGCGGGCGCTGCTCGAACTCCAGAGCCGGGGGGCGGTGACGTTCGACTATGGAAACAATCTTCGCGGGCAGGCGCGCAAGGCCGGGGTCGAGAACGCGTTTGACGTCGGCGGTTTCGTTCCTCTCTACATCCGTCCGCTCTTCTGCGAGGGCAAAGGTCCCTTCCGGTGGGCGGCGCTCTCCGGCGATTCCGAGGACATCGCCACGACCGACCGGGCGCTCCTCGAGCTTTTTCCAGAGAACCGCCAGCTCACGCGGTGGCTGCGCCTGGCCGAGCAGCGCGTGGCGTACCAGGGCCTCCCTGCACGGATCTGCTGGCTTGGCTACGGAGAGCGAGACCGCGCGGGCCTGGCGTTCAACCGGCTGGTTGCAGAGGGACGCGTGCGGGCGCCCATCGTGATCGGCCGGGATCACCTGGACGCCGGCTCGGTCGCCTCCCCCAATCGCGAAACCGAGGGAATGCGGGACGGCTCGGACGCGATCGCGGATTGGCCCATCCTGAACGCCCTGCTCAACACGGCATGCGGGGCGAGCTGGGTCTCGGTCCATCACGGCGGCGGAGTCGGAATCGGCTACTCGATTCACGCGGGAATGGTCGTTGTCGCCGACGGCACGGAAGCCGCCGCGCGGCGCTTGGCGCGCGTGCTGGCCGCCGATCCGGGTACGGGGGTCGCGCGGCATGCGGACGCCGGCTACCCGGAAGCGATCGCCGCAGCCCGCGAGCGCGGCCTGGATCTGCCAATGGTCACACCGAAGCGGTGAAGTCTGCCCCGGTTTTGAAAGCGCGCGCGCCGATTGCCGCTGCGGGGCTGGCTCTGGCCGCGCTCGCCGTGCTGGACGGATGGACTCCTGCCGCCCGGGCTCCCAATTCCCCGCGCATGCCGCCGCCCATTCTTCACGCCGCCTTTGCCCGACAGCTCGCGGATCTGACGAGTCGGGCGGACGCCTTCGGGCGGCGGCCGGAGGTCGTGAGGTCTCTGGCTGGCGGAGGGATCGCGGTGAATCGGCTCGGGCTCTTTGCCGCGGCGCGGCAAGCGCTCGAGTCCGTTCCCAACGACAACTGGCTGGTGCTGACCGACCCGGCGGGACGAGTTCAGGCCTGGTGGGGGGACGCGCCCGCCTCTCTGGAGGGCCTGCCGCGCGAGGACCGATGCAATGTCCGCTGGTCGGCGACCACGGCGACGATCGCCTGCCGTCGCTCGGTGGGCGGACTCGCGGGCGCCGTTTACGCGGCCCGCACGCTTCCGGCCCTGGCTCCGGACTTTGCGAGCTCGCTCGGTTTGAAGGGGGAGGCGGTTCTCTGGGAGCCCGTGGCTTCCACGCCGCCGCAAGGCCTCGCGGAAGAAAGCGATCCGCGCCAGGTCTCGTTCCGCAGAACTCTGGACGGCTCCGAAAGGACCTGGCTGCCGTGGGCGGCTCTGGTCGTGGCGATCGGCGCGGCGCTTTTTCTGATCGGCAGAGGGGGCGACCCGTGGCGGGTCGGCGCCGGCGTCGCGATTCTGATGCTTGCGGTGGAGGCCGGCCTGAGCCCCTCCTCCCGCGTTCTGGCGCAACTTCCGGTCGCCGCCGGCGCGATCGGTTTGTTCTGCCTCCCATGGGCGCTGTCCCGGCTTCGCGCGGTCCCCGACGCGGAATCGAATCTCCTGCAGGTCGGCACGGGTTACGGCTTGCTGCTGATCGCGGTCGGCGCCGCGACGTCGATCGCCCCGCCGGGGCTCGGGATTCCGGTGGTCGGCACGGTCTCCGAGCTGCTTCGGCTGGCGGGCATCGCGGCACTTGTCGCGAGCAGCCTCGCTCTGGTCGCCTCGCGCCGTTTCCCGGCAGCATCGGCGGCGTGGCTGACGGCGGCGATCCTGGTGACATCCGCCGCACTTTTCTCCCTTCTCGCGTTCGTTTCGGCGTCGCCCGCCTTCCTTTTCGTGGTCGCCTTGCTTTCATTGATCTCTCTGGAAATCTGGTCTCGCGCCGTGGCCGTCCTCCGAGGCGCCGACCGGTTCGCGGCCCCCAGACTGCTCGCCGGCGCCGCCCTTCTGACGGTCCTCGTGGTCGCGCCACTGGCCGAGCACACTCGGGCGGTGCGCTCGCTCGCCGTTGCCCGTCGGATCACGCTGCCCGATCCGGCCCGTGCTTCGCGCGACAGCGTCTTCGCGGCGGAGCAGGCGGTCGGCCGCGTCTCACGCTTCGACCTCGCGCACGAGCTGCCCGCACCGATCTCTCGAACCGACCTCTCGGACCTGGCCTACCGGCTCTGGAGGGACGGAGAGCGCTCCTCCCGAGCACCGCTGGTGATCTCTTACCGGGTCTTCGACCCCGCTCGCCGGCCGCGCAGCAGCTTTTCGCTCATCCCCGAGACACGCGCGGATACCGAGACAGCCACCCGTGTGAAGATCGACCGTTACGAGGTGGCGCTCCTGCGGCGGGTCGCCGAGTTGAAGGCGGAGGGCCAACCCTGGGGCCGCGTCGAGATCGCCGTCGCCGACTGGCCGAGCTGGGACCCTTTGCCTCCTCGGATCGACGTCTATCGACGCCTCGTCCTCGGAGGCGCCCGGACCTCCGAGCTTTCGCCGCCTCGGCCGTTTCTCGCCATGTATGCGCGGGACGGAGAGAAGCGCGACGAAGGTCCCACTCTTTCGGGAAGTCTCCGGGACAAGCTGCGCCGAACGGCCGGGGCCGTCGCCGTTCACCTCCGGTTCCGCGGCCAGGAGCTTTGGGGCGAGATCCGTCCGGTGCCGGAAGGATTCCAGCTCGTCGCGGTCCCCGGTCCCGACTTTCTCGGGCGGTTGCTCACCGCGGCGCTTCTCTTGCCGGCGTTGGCCGTTCTCGCCGCCATCCTCGGATCCGTCGCTGTCTGGCGGCTCTTGATGGCGTCGCGCTCGGAGCGGAAAGAAGCGCTGCCGCACGCCGCGCGAACCTTCCGGGGCCGTCTGGTTTCGCTCTTCGTCGTGGGAGTGATGATTCCTCTGCTCGCGGTCACCCTCTTCCTGCGCTCGGCGATCGTGACCCGCACCGAGCGGGACACGCTCGACCATGCACACACGGCTCTGGCAACCGGCCGCCAGATTCTCGACGATTACCTTCCGTCCGTCGGCGGGTTGACGGCTGTGGATGACGACCTGCTCTCCTGGCTCTCCAACGCAGTCGGATACGACCTCACCGTGTATTCACCGGAATCGACGCTCGTCGCAACGTCCCGGCGGGATCTCTATGCCGCAGGCCTGGTTCCCGACCGCAGCCCTGCGTCGGCCTTCGTCGCCATCGGTCTGGGAGGCGCCTCGCAGTTCGTCGACTCGCGGGAGGTCTCCGGTGGGCGTATCGACGAGATCACCACGAACCTCGCTTCCGTTCCAGGCGTGCCGGGAGTTCGCAGCGCCGCGCTCCTCTCGTTGTTGCTCCTGCCGCAGCAGCGCGTCGCAGAAGCCGAAGCGTCGGAGCTGACGGCCGCCGTGTCGGCGTTTGCCCTCCTGGTCTTTCTCTTCTCGGCTGTCATCGCCGGCCGGCTTGCGGTCCGCGTCGCGCGCCCCGTCGCCGATCTGGCCGAGGCGACTCGCGCGGTCGCCCGCGGGGATTTCTCTCCGCGCCTCGCCGAGCCGCCCGATGAGGAGCTGCGAGAGCTGGTTCGGGCTTTTCTCTCGATGTCGCAGAGCCTGCAGCGACAGACAGCGGCGCTGTCAGCCGAGAAGGAGCGCCTCGCGACTCTGCTCGGCCACCTGACGGCGGGCGTGGTCGCGTATCGGGAAGGGGGAGAAGTTCTGCTCGCCAATCCCGCCGCCGCGGCGCTGGGCCGCGGGCGGGCGGACGGGAAGAGTGTGGCGGAGGTCTTCCCGGGCGCCGACATGGAGCCGGTTCGCCGCGCGCTCTCGGACAATTCCGTATCGTACGTTCCCGTGGAAGTCGAGCCGCGTCCCGGCGAGCGGTGGCGCCTGGTCACCGTCCCTCTCCCTCTGGGAGGCGAAGGCGCCCGATTGGCGGTCATCGAGGATGTGTCCGACGTCGTTCGATCCAACCGGCTCGCTGCCTGGGCGGAGATGGCCCGAATCATCGCCCACGAGATCAAAAACCCGTTGACGCCGATCCGACTGTCCGTCGAGCACCTGCGCGAAGTCTGGAGACGAGGGTCCCCGGATTTCGAACGCGTGCTGGAAGAGTGCGTCGCCAACGTTCTTCGTCAAACGGAAGAGCTTCGCCTTTCGGCTTCGGAGTTCTCCGATTACGCGCGGCTGCCCACGCCGCAGGTCGCGGAGACCGACGTCGCTCAGCTGCTCTCCCAATCCGTGGCCGCTTATGCCGCGGCTCCCGGCGTCGAGTGGTCCATCCGGGCCGACCCGGACTTGACGACGCTTGGTGATCCGCGGCTTCTCTCCCGGGTCTTTTCGAATCTGGTGGGAAACTCCGTCGAGGCCCTCGCCGGTTCCGCGGGTGTCATCGGGTTGACTGCCCGGCGCGAGGATTCCCGCATCCTCGTGGCGATCGAGGACGACGGACCGGGAGTTCCTCCCGCGATCCTGCCGCGGCTGTTCGATCCTTATTTTTCTGCCAAGAGCGGCGGGACCGGCCTGGGCCTCGCCATTGCCAAGAAAATCATCGAGGAGCATGGCGGTACCATTTCCGCGGAGAATCGGCGGGAAGGGGGGTTTCGGGTGACCTTTCATCTGCCGCTGGCGCGGCGGCTGGAGCGGGTCGTTTCGTGAGGAGGACAGCCCTCGTTCTTCTGCTGGCCGCGCTGACGGCCGGGTGCGCGCGGTCCAAGCCTCGTTTTTCCTCCCGCGGTCTTCCCGCTGGAGACGCGGTCTGGTTTGAGGACGGGGTGAGAGCGGACCCCGACAAGATCGAAGAATTGCTCGTCCGAGGGGGGATCTCCACGGTTTTTCTTCCGGGGGCTCGCCTCTCGCGCGAGGGTGCCCGCTGGCGGTCGCAGGAGCTTCCTCCCCCCGCGCGTCCATTCGCCCGGGCCCGATCGATTCTCGTCGTCGATGCGGATTCCACCTTCGGGGACGCGCTCGACCGGCGAGAAGCCACCGGCCCCTTGGCCGACGCGGTGTCCCTCGCGATCAAGAACGTGCTTCGGGACGCGGGGCGCTACGGCGCCGTCACGGGTGTTCACCTCGACCTCCCATTTACCGCGGCTTCGGTGGAGAGTTACGGCGCCCTTCTCTCCTCCGTGCGCGCTCGCCTCCCTTCGCCGACCCTTCTTTCCGTCTCCCTGCGGTTTTCTCCCTCGTCACCGGAGCAGAAGGAAAAGATGAAGTCGCTTGCCGCCTGCGACGGCGTGCTGGCGTTCCTTTTCGGAGAGGACAACTCCGCCGATCCCCTGAGCGTCGACTCCCTCGAGATCCCGTGGTGGGCGGGATACTCCGCGACGGCGCGCGGCGTCTGGCAGGATGCCTCGGGAGAAAACCGGCGCGCCGTCCCGGAATGGATTCTGGCTCAGCTCTCGGACGATCCTCGGGTCGATTTCCTGCAGAACGTGTCGCTCAAAGAGGAATCCGGCCAGACGTTGCTGCTCCGGCCGCAGGTGCCCATCTCGCTCGGAGAGCAGTACTCGCTGCGCGCCGGCGATCGTCTCTCCTTTCGGCAGCCTCTCCTCTCGGACATGCTGTTCCAGATGCGAAGCGACATGGCCGGCCGCCGGTTCGCCCGCGGGCGCGTGGTCGCTCTGCCCGGCCGCTCGGAGTCCGAGCGGATCTTCACCCTGGCGGCGCTCGTGGACGTGCTGACCGGAAAGCCGGCCAAGCCGGATCTGCACGTGGTCGCGGAGACAGCACGAGGCTCCGTCACGGTCTCGGCCGAGAACCTTTCGCCCCATGCGAGCGTCATCTCCCGGACTTCCAACTGGGTCGAGATCCAGATTCCTTCCGGAGGCATCCGGGACGTCCAGCCCGGCGGCTTCGACCGCTTCGAGGTCTACGCCGCGGACCGCACGCCGGTCACGATGGCGCTCGCAACGACGGTCCGGTTTTACGAGACCCTGATCGAGCCGTTCGAAAAGATCCAGGGGGCGCGCATCCTGGTGAGCCACCCCTTCTCCAAGGGATGCTGCCAGACCCGCCACCACTTCATCGCGGCGTCGGGGCAGGAAGTACTCTCCGATGCGCTTGCTGCGCCCGCGGCGCAATGAACGAGTTGCAAGTGTTCAGTTATCAGTTTTCCGCGAGCGGGGGAGCACGTCTGTTTGGAACTGATTACTGAGAACTGAAAACTGAGAACTCGGATCTACGCGCCGGTACCGCGCCGCCGTCGCGCGAAGGACCAGATCTTCGCGATCGGACCCGAGAGAGCGAATGCCAGCGCCACCGCGAGCAAGAGAAGCTCCGGCCAGAGTCGAATCAGCGCGAACGCCGCTGCGATCACGGGGAGAATCCAAATCGGCTTGCGGCGCCTCAGATCGACATGGTCCTTGAAGGAGCGGTACCGGATCGTCGAGATCATCAAATAGGAGAGAAGAACCGTCAGGACGAGCAGGCCGGTCATCCACCGCCGGTCCACCAGCCGCTCCGGAGTCGCCAGGACGAGAGCGGCGATCGTGCCCGCCGCGGCGGGGATGGGCAGGCCCACGAAGTAGCGCTTGTCCACGACTTTGGTTTGAATGTTAAAGCGGGCGAGCCGCATCGATCCGCACACGACGAAAAGAAAAGAGGCCATCCAACCCAGGCTCTGGAAGTCGGCGAGACCCCAGGAATGCGCGAGCACCGCGGGGGCCACGCCGAAGGAGACGAGGTCGGCGAGCGAATCGTATTCCTCGCCGAATTCCGAGGTCGAGTGGGTCCATCGAGCGACGCGCCCATCGAGCGCGTCGAGCACGGCCGCGGCGATGATCAGGATGGCCGCCGCGGTGAACTTTCCATCGATCGAGCGCCAGATCGACAGGTATCCGCAGAAAAGGTTCCCGACGGTGAAGAGAGTGGGTAGAAGGAAGAGACCGCGCGACAGGCGCTCGCGCGAGAGACGCCGCCGGCGCACGGGAGAGACCGGGACTGTGCTGTCTAAGTCCATCGGGCGATTCCGGTTTGCCCCGCTTTGACCTTGCTGCCTTGCGTCACCAAAATCTCAGCCCCGTCGGGAACGAAGAAGTCGACCCGGGAGCCGAACTTGATCATGCCGATGCGCTGTCCGCGCTGGAGGGAGTCGCCCGGGCGCGGCTGAAAAACAATCCGGCGCGCCAGCGCGCCGGCGATCTGCTTGAAAGTCACGGTCCCGCGGGCGGCACCGATCGTGATTCGATTCTGTTCGTTCTCCAGCGAGGACTTTTCCGCAAAGGCGGCCATTTTCTTGCCGGGACTGTAGGCGTAATCGATCAGGCTTCCCGTGACCGGCGATCGGTTGACGTGGCAATTGAAAACCGACATGAAAACGGTGACGCGCCGGCCGGCGCCGGCCGGCGCCTCGGAAGCCGGCCCGATCGAGAGCACCGTTCCGTCGGCGGGCGAGACGATCGTCTCCTCCCCGCCCTCGGGAAACCGTTCCGGGTCACGGAAGAACTGGAGGAAAAAGAGGGTCAGCAATCCAAAGAAGATCGCCAGTATCGGGCGGCCAATGACCGCTGTGAGAACGGCCGCCGCCGCCGTGGGAAGAAGGAAGGGATAACCCGCCCGAGCGATGGGAACGCTCAGTGGATGACCCCGGGTCTGTGTGTTCGCGCGATTGCCTCCATGCGGTCCTTCAGGAGCAGTTTCTCTTTCTTCAGCCGCTTCTCTTCGAGCTCTTCTTCCTCGGAAAGGCGCGGCTTGATCGCCAGCTCTCGTAACCGCTGCTCGTGGTCCTGATGCTCCGCATGGAGGCGATGGTATTCAGAATCGAGATCCGCCAGAGATTCAGTGTTGGGAGTCTCCATCGGTTCGAACCTCCTTTTCGTATTGGGGAACAAAGAGGCGGAGGGCGAGATCACCCGTTGAGTCTAGACCCGGCAGGCAGAAGCTTTCAACAGCCGTGAAAACACAAAAGAAGAGCGGGAAGCGGCGACCCGGGATGCTCCACTTTCTCGTTTTTACGTCGCCAGCGGCAGCACCAGCGCCAGCGCGTCTTCTCCGTCCTGATAATAGGCCTTCCGCCGATAGGCTTCCCGGAATCCGTGGTTTGCGTAGAACTGCCGCGCCGGGGCGTTGGAAAACCTCACTTCGAGGGTCACCGCCGTTGCGCCGACCGCGCGGGCGCGGCCCAGAGCGTCTTCCAGCAATAAGTTTCCCCAGCCGAGGCGGCGAAGCGTCTCGTCGGTCGCGATCTTGTTGATGTGGAACTCCTCGTAGAGCGACACGGCGAAAAGGTAGCCGCCGACGCGCGGCCGGGCGCCGGGCAGACCGGCGAGCACCCGGGCATAGCGGTAAGGCTCCACCAATTCACTCTCGAAGAACTCCCGCTTCCAGGGGACGATGAAGGACTTCTGCTCGATGCGGGCGATCTCGTCCAGATCTTCCAGCCGGGCGGGGACGATGCGATAAGGCTCGGGGCCGGGCTCACGGAGCGCCACGTTTTTCCTCCGCCGCGCTGGCGCGCGTGTAAAGGGCCCTCGGATCGGAAGGCTCGCGCGGAGCTCTCGCGACCGCCCGTGCCATCGCTCGCGCGGGAGATTCGCGAAGCCGGCCGGGCAGGCCGAGCAAATCCTCCGGGAGACTCACCGCGAAAGGGACCGTGGCCAGCCGCGCGGCCGCCTGGGCCAGAGACAGTCGCTGTGCAGCCGAGATCGGCTGTGCTCTCTCCTCTCCAATGGAGAAAACCTGCACCAGAACCTCGCCCCGGCCGGCGTCGAGCGCCGTCAGGACCTGCGCGATTCCAGGAGCGCGCGCGGAATCGGCGATGGCTTCGAGGGTCGGCACGGGCTCGACAGGAATCCCGAGGGCTCTTCCCAGGCCCCAGGCTGTTGCCAGACCCACGCGCGTTCCGGTGAAGGAGCCCGGGCCCGAGCACGCCGCGATGCGCCTGCACGAGGACAACTCGGTTCCCGCGGCCTCCAGGACGCGACCGATCGCGGCGAGCAACTCTTCCGAGGCGCGCCGATCCAGCGGAAGCCGCTCTTCCCAATCGCCCCGCTCCGTCGCAACAGCGACGGCCGGCAACGGACTCGCGGTATCCAAGGCAAGAACGTTCATCGCGTCAAACACACCGGCGCCATGAGGCGTTTGGTTATGCTAGCACCTGCCGTGAGCAGCGTTCCTCCGCGCGACACACCGATGCTCCGCCAGTATTTCGAGATGAAGCGGCGTGTGCCGGACGCCATCTTGTTCTACCGGATGGGGGATTTTTACGAGATGTTCTTCGAGGACGCGAAAGAGGCCGCCCCCGTATTGGGGATCGCCCTGACGTCCCGGCACAAAGACTCGGACATCGAAGCTCCCATGTGCGGAGTGCCGTACCACGCCGCCGACAATTACATCGCCAAGCTGATTGCCTCCGGAAGAAAGGTCGCCATCTGCGATCAGATGGAGGACGCTCGGGCGGCCCGCGGCCTCGTCCGCAGGGACATTACCCGAATCGTCACGCCCGGCACCGTTCTGGATCCCGACTCGCTCGTGCCCGGCGCCCCTTCTTATCTGGCGGTTCTCCTCCCCGCCGCACCCGATTGGGAAGTGGCTTTTCTGGACCTCTCGACAGGTCAGTTCCATGCCGGCATCGTCGGACCTTCGCGCCTGTCGGACGTCTGTGCGCTCTTTCGTCCGCGCGAGATTCTTCTTCCCGAGGGCACCCAACCGCCGGCGGGAACGGCGGGCGCGGCCTCGAGCCGGCGTCCCCTTTCCTGGTTCGAGGGACTCGGCCGCGAGCAGGCGGGAAGCCTCGCGGCACCCGCCTCCGGGTCTTTGGCCGCGGCCGCCGCCTGCGCGTACGTGTCCGAAATGCGGCCCAACGCCGTCGGACACGTAGGCTCACCCGAGCCCCTCCGGTTTGGCGAACGGATGGGATTGGATGCCGGCGCGATTGCAACCCTCGAGCTTTTCGAATCCTCGGACGGATCCGACGAGCGCAGCCTCTGCCGACTTCTCGACAGGACTCGGACTCCGATGGGCTCGCGGGCCCTTCGCGATGCCTTGTCTCGTCCCTCGACCGATCCGGTGGAGTTGGAGGACCGTTGGGGGGCGCTCGAGGAGCTCGTCCAGAAGGCAGAAGCCCGCGACGGTCTCCAGAGAGCGCTCGACGCGGTCGGGGACCTCGAACGCCGCTTCGCCCGTATTTCCGTGCGGACCGCCGGGCCGCGGGACGTGGCCGCCTGGGCGGACGGGCTCGCCGCGCTGCCTGCGATCCGGCAGGCCGGCGCGCTGCTTCGCTCGCCGCGTCTTCGCCTCCTCCTGGACGGCATGCCGGATGTGTCAGACCTGGTTCGCCGCGTGCGCGAAACGCTTTCTCCAGAGCCCCCGATCCTGGCTTCGGCAGGAGGCGCGATTCGCGACGGAGCGGATCGTGAGCTCGACGAGCTGAGAAGCCTGCGGAGGGATGCCCAGAGCGCTCTGATGGCCATCGAGGCCGAGGAGCGCCGGCGCTCCGGGATCGCGAACCTGCGCGTTCGCTACAACCGCGTCTTCGGATATTCGCTCGAGGTCGGCCATGCGCACCGGGACCGCGTGCCGGCCGATTGGATCCGACGCCAGTCGCTCGCCAACGCCGAGCGCTTCGTGACGCCCGCCTTGAAGGAGCTCGAAGAAAAGATCCTCGGAGCGGAAGAACGGATCACCGCGATCGAAGAACGGCTCTACGCCGATCTGCTCGCCGACTTGTCGCGTTCGGCCGAGCGCGTCGGCAAGACGGCGTCCGCGCTGGCCGCGCTCGACCTGATCGCGAGCTTCGGCCAGATCGCCGCGTCCGGCCGGTGGACTCGCCCGAAGCTTTCCTCCGAGTCGCGGCTCCGTCTGACGGAGTGCCGGCATCCGCTGGTGGAAGCTCTTCGCCGGGAGGAGCCGTTCGTCCCGAACGACTGCGATCTTTCCCGCCAACGCCGGATCCTGCTCGTCACGGGACCCAACATGGGGGGCAAATCCACTTACCTCCGGCAGGTCGCGACGGCGGTGCTGCTGGCTCAGGCCGGTTCCTTCGTGCCGGCGGAGGCGATGGAGCTCTCGATCGTCGATCGCATCTTCACGCGCGTCGGGGCAGCGGATCACCTCTCTCGCGGAGAATCGACTTTCATGGTCGAGATGCTGGAGGCCGCGGCGATCCTCCGCGAGGCGACGCCGCGCAGCCTCGTCATCCTCGACGAGGTGGGGAGGGGGACTTCGACGTTCGACGGGCTGTCCATCGCGTGGGCGATCGTCGAGTACCTCCACGACACACCCGAGAAGGAGGCCCTCGTCCTTTTCGCGACTCACTACCATGAGCTGACGGAAATCGCGCTGGTTCGGTCCGCGGTCGCCAACGCGACGATGGCGGTGCGGGAGATCGAGGGCCGCGTCGTGTTTCTCCGGAAGGTCATCCCGGGGGCGGCCGACCGCAGCTACGGGATCCAGGTCGCCGAGCTGGCCGGGCTGCCCGAAGCGCTCACCGGCCGGGCGCGGGAGATCCTCGGGAATCTGGAGAAGCAGGAGCTCGACGTGCGGGGCGCGCCGGTGCTCGCGCGCCATCAGGGAGAGAGCGCGGGCGAGGGGCAACTTCTGCTCTTCTCCGCCTCGGAAGAGCTCGTCCTGGACAAGCTGCGCGAGGTCGACGTCGACAACCTGACTCCGATCGCGGCGCTCTCTCTGCTCGCCTCCTTCCAGAACAAGCTCAAGAACCCTTCGTGAGGGGCTCATGAGCTCCCCGCTCTTCGGCGTCGGGATCGCGGGGCCGGCATTGCTTCCCGAAGAACGAGACCTCCTCGAGCGCGACCCGCCTCGGGCCGTCATCCTCTTTCGTCGAAATGTCGAGAGCGCCGATCAGATTCGCGATCTGACGGAAGTGATCCACCGATTGCCCGGCAGCCCTCTCCTCTGCCTCGACCAGGAGGGCGGCCCCGTCGATCGCCTGCGCGACATTCTGAGCCCGTCGATCTCGTTTCGAGACGCGGCCCGGCTCGGATTGGCTCGCCAGGCCGGCGAGCTCCAGGGCGAGGCGTGTGCCCGCCTCGGATTCGACGTGGATCTCGCCCCCGTCCTCGATCGGCTTCTCCCGGGTGCTTCGGAACGTGTGCTGAAAGATCGATGCGCCTCCGCCGATCCGGTCGAGATCGCGAGCGCCGCAGCCGACTTCCTGCGCGGTCTCGCGGCGCGGGGCGTCGGAGGCTGTGTCAAGCATTTTCCCGGCCTCGGCCGCGCCGATCTCGACACGCACAAGGATCTGCCGCTCATCCCGAACGATCCTGCGGAGGAGCAACGCGACCTCGCGCCCTTCCGCGCGACGATGGAGGAGGCCGGAGCGGTCATGGTCTCGCACGCGGCGATGTCACAGGGAAGGCCGGCTTCTCTTTCTTCCGAAATCGCCACCGTCCTTCTCCGCAGAACCCTCGGCTTCACCGGAGCGGTCTTCTCCGACGATCTCGAGATGGGGGCTCTCTCGGCCTTCGGCGACCTGCCCGAACGCTGCGCTCAGGCCTCCCGGGCCGGCTGCGACCTTCTCTTCGTCTGCAGCCGGATCGGGGTCTACCCGGATTGCGTCGCCGCGGTGGAGAAAGAAGTTCCGCTCGAGCGTCGCGAGAAGGCGGGCGCCCGTCTCGACGCGTACGCCCACCACCTGCGAGACCTCCGCTCGGCCGCGAAATTCGCCGAGCGGCCGCTCGCGGCGCTTGTCGCCGACATCCGTGGGCTCAAGGAACGGGCGGCAGAAGTCTGATGAAGACTTCCTGCGTACTTCCGTTCCTGTCGCCTCTCCTGTCGACTGTCGACTGTCAGCTGTCGACTTTCAAAACGGCACGTCGTCGTCGTACGCCGGAGCTTCCGCGACTTCGCTGACTTCCCGCGGCGCGGTGCCCGTGCCGGCGGCGGCGCCGGGAGCCCGGGAAGCGTCACGGGGCGAAAGCATCACGACGTTGTTCGCCTTGACCTCCGTCTTGTAGCGCTTCTGGCCGTTCTGGTCCTCCCAACTTCGCGTCTGCAGGCTTCCCTCGACGTAGACCATCTTCCCCTTGTGCAGGTATTCGCCGCAGATCTGAGCGAGCTTCTCCCAGGCGACCACGTCGTGCCACTCGGTCTTCTCCTGGCGCGCTCCGGAGCTGTCCTTCCAGTTCGTCGTCGTGGCCACGGAAAATCGCGCGAGCGAAGTCCCCTGCGGTGTCGTTCGAATCTCCGGGTCTTTCCCGAGGTTGCCGATCAGGATCACCTTGTTGACGCTGGCCATGTGTTCTGCCTCCTTTCAGGTAATGCGAAGACTAATCCATACGGCCACGGACAATTGATGTCCCTGCGGAATCGAGGGCCTCGGTAGAATCTGCCCGCCCCATGTCTGCAAACCCACCCGAGGACTCCCGCGGAAGGCTGGTTCGCTCGGCTTCGGCGATCACCCCTCTCACCCTCGTCTCGCGCATCACGGGATACCTCCGCGAGAAAGTCGTTGCCACGCTGTTCGGGGCGAGCGCCCGGACCGACGCGTTCATTGTCGCCTGGCGTATCCCCAACATGCTGCGGGAAATCGTCGGAGAGGGCGCGATGTCCTCCGCGTTCATCCCCGTCTACGCGGACGTGACACAGCGACGCAGTGACGAGGAGGCCCGGGCGTTCGTCGGGCGCGCGATCGGCACCTTCGCGTTCCTTCTGGCTTCCCTCACCGTGGCCGGCATCCTTCTTTCTCCGGTTCTCGTGGATCTGCTCGCTCATGACTTCCGTTCGCGGCCCTGGCAATTCGCGCTGACCGTCTCGCTCAACCGCTGGATCTTTCCCTACATCTTTCTCGTATCTCTCGCGGCCCTTTTCCAGGGGGTCTTGAACGCCCGACACCGTTTCGCCGTTCCCGCGGCCGCTCCCATCTTCATGAACGTCGGCTTCATCGCGGCCACTCTGGTCCTGGCTCCGCGACTGGCCGAGCCCGCGTACGCGCTCGCGGCCGGCGTCCTCGTCGGCGGCGTCCTGCAGCTGGCCGTCCAGTGGCCGCAGCTGGCGCGGCTGAAGGCGGTTGGCCGGCCCGCGCTGGGATGGCGCGATCCGGCCGTGCGCTCGGTCCTGATCCTGATGGCGCCGCGGCTCTTCGCCTACGGAATCAATACGATCAACCTGACCTTCGCGACCCGATTCGCGACGGAGCTGGGCACGTCCAACGTCTCGCGCCTCTACTTCGCCAACCGACTGAAGGAGCTCGTGCTCGGAGGCTTCGCCGTCGCGCTCGCGACAGCGATCCTTCCGCTCCTCTCGCGCCAGGCGCTGGCGGCGAACCGGGACGAGTTCAAATCGACGCTGGCCTTCGCTCTGAGACTGATCGCCTTCGTCACGCTGCCCGCCACGGTCGGGCTGATCGTCTTGCGATTCCCGATTCTGCGGGTCCTGCTGCAGGGGGGCGCCTTTCGGGCCGACGACACGCGCGCGACCGCCGATGTGCTCGCGACCTTCGCGCTCGGCCTTTTCTTCTTCGCCGTGGTCCGCGTCGTCGTCCCGGCGTTTTACGCGCTCAAAGAGACCCGGCTGCCGGTGCTGGCGGCTTTTGCCGACTGCGCGGTCTTCATCGCGAGCTGCTTCGCCCTGACTCCACGCCTGGCTCTTCCGGGAATCGGTCTCGCGGCATCCATCGCCGCGGCTGTCAACGTCGGTATCCTGATCGCCGCGCTCCGGCGACGGGAGGGACGTCTCCACGGGCGCGAGATCCTGGGTTCCGTCGGCCGCGCGGCAGCCGCCGCGCTCGTGATGGGACTCGCGCTCTTTTTTCTGCTCCGCCTCGCCGATCCGACGACGATGAGGGCGGGGCCCGGCGCCGCGATGCTCGCGGCGCTGATCCTGGCAGGGGCGGCGATCTTCTGGATCGTGGCTCACCTGCTGGGAGCGCCAGAGCCTTCCGAGCTGCGCCGCATCGCATCGAGGAAAACAAACCCATGACTTGCTCTGCACGCCTCACGTCTGACGCCCGGCTATGAAGCTCGTCATCCAGCGCGTCTCGCGCGCGGAGGTTCGGGTCGGGCAGACCGTTGTCGGCAAGATCGGGAAGGGAATTCTGGCGTTGGTGGGGGCCGAGCGGGCCGACGACGGCACCGTCGCGCAGGAAGCGGCGCGA
This sequence comes from Acidobacteriota bacterium, assembly GCA_046728075.1. Taxonomy (GTDB): domain Bacteria; phylum Acidobacteriota; class Thermoanaerobaculia; order UBA5066; family Gp7-AA6; genus JBKPDV01. The sequence goes on from JBKPDV010000234.1 coordinate 16,542, forward strand.
AAAGTGGCCGGCCTGCGAATCTTCGAAGACGGCGAGGGAAAGATGAACTTGTCCCTCGAGCAGGTCGGCGGGGGAGTGCTCGCGGTTTCGCAGTTCACTCTGGCTGCCGATCTGTCCCGCGGCCGCCGTCCGGGCTTCGAGAAGGCTCTCCCCGCGGCGCAGGCCCTTCCCCTCTATGAGCACTTCGTTCGCACGCTCGAGCTTCTGGGCATTCCCGTGGCGACGGGAGCCTTCGGCGAGCACATGGAAGTGGAGCTCGTCAACGACGGACCGGCGACGTTCATTCTGGAAGTCAACAGTCCACAGTCGACAGTCGACAGGTAGGCAACCGGCGGCGTTCCCGGCCCGTTACAGAATGCGGACAGGGACCAGCGTGAAGCAGAGGAGAAAGACCGCCACGCAGAGAAGCGCGACGAGCACCCGCCCGAAATCCAGAGGCTCGTCGTCGTTGTCCACCGGAGGGTGACGCACACCGATAAAGATGGCGACGATCGCCGCGAAGACGATCCACGTCGGGCCCACAAAACCGCTGGCGGCGGCGAGCGCCAGCACGATCACGGACACGATGGGCTGCCGGCGGCCCGCGACAGCCCGCAGAACATGCCCTCCGTCGAGCTGGCCGATGGGCATCAGGTTCAGCGCGGTCACAAGGAGGCCGAACCACGCCGCCATGAAGGTCGGGTGTTCGTGAACGGTCGCGCTCGTGTAGCCGACCCCGGTCCATCTCTGAACGAGGTGGACGAAGAAGGGATAGTCGAACATCACGGTTCCGGGGGTGGTCGAGGGCGGGATCGGGCGCGCGCGGGGCACGCCATAGAAGAGAAACGGAAGAGCGACGAAGAAACCCGCCAAGGGACCGGCGGCTCCGACGTCGAGAAGCTGGCGTTTGTCCCGAATCGGCTCCTTGATCCGGATCAAAGCGCCGAAGGTCCCGATGAGATTGAGGAGGGGCGACGGGATGAAGTAAGGCAGCGTCGCGGCGAGGCCGTAACGGCGACACATGAGGTAGTGCCCCATCTCGTGGCTGCCCAGAATCACGAGCAGCGGGATCGAAAAGGGGAATCCGTCGGCGAAGCGTCCGCCTTGGAGCCATCCGCCCTTGTCCGTGAACGCAAGACCGCCGGCCAGAGTGGTCGTGACGAACGTCGCGGCCAGCAGCGCGAGATGAAAAAGGGGATGCTCGGGGATTCGGAATCGCGGGCGGCGGCGGGGAGGATCCGGAGAAGCCGCGTCGAAGCGAGGGTCCGGATGCTCTTCCATCGAGCGGCAGTTATCTCACAAGAGGTTCCGACGTCAGGACGCTGCGGCGACGTGGCACGTGAGACCTCTCCACTTGTCGACTGTCGACTGTCAGCTGTCGACTTTTCCAACCGACTACCGACTACTGACTACCGACTTCTTCCCCTCACCCCGCCCCTCTCCCGGGGGAGAGGGAGTTCTTGAGCCGGCGCGCACGCCGGGACTCGGGGGTTCGGGGGACCGCAAGGTCCCCCGGCTCACATCAGCCCGACGGGCGCGTTCTGTTGAAGCAGGAAGCGGGAGAGCACGTTGGCGGTTGCGGCAGCGGCGCGGGCAATCAGGGCGAAGTCGGTGTACTCCATCGGTTCGCCGAGCCGGTCGGTGTAGAGGAACGCGGCCACGCCGTCCAGAACACGGATCGGGAAGACCGCGCAGTCGAGCGGCGTCGATCCGAACAACGGCCCGAGGGCTCCCGGCCAATCCTCCCGATCGGGGAGACCGAAATGCGGAACACCCGATTGCTCAACGACGGTAAAGATGGAGCTCTCTGCCGTTGGAATGCGGACAGAGGAGATGTCTTGAGGCGTCAGGTTCGGTCCTCGACCCCGCCAGCCGGTGATCGCGGTTTTCCCGGCTCCGAAAAGGATGACTCGCGGAAATGAAGTCAGCGCATTCTGGAGAACAGCCTCTCCGATTTCCTCGCGGCTGCGGGCTTCCCAGAGCTTGGGTGCCGTCTCCTCCGCTGAGGAGGTCCACATGCCTGTCACGGCCTCATCGGAATTCTCCAGGGGCGAGGGGCGCCACATGCCCGAGACGTCGTCCTCCGTCTCCGAGGAGAGGTGGGAGGAGTCCGTGCCTGGACCCGCCTCGAGATCAAACGGGATTCCCGCCGCGGGCGGAGCAGAGGTCTGATCCGAAGAGGAGACGGTCTCGCCGATTCCGCGCTCGCGTTGAAACGAGGTCAAGGCCTCACCGACCCACTGCGTGAGCGAATCCTCGCCGGAGCGAATCGGGTCTTCCTCCCGCTCGGCCGGCGAAGGGACGGCGTGACCGGTGATCGGGTCAGTGTGCCGCCGCTGCCGGACGGGAGGGACGGTCGCGATGGAATCAACGGACATCAGAAGGTCTGGTTCGGGTCGCCTGAAAGACGGAAGCTCGGGGGGACTCATCGACTCCAGAGGGGGCTCAACGGTAATCGGCTGGGCGGGTGTACGGGAAGCGGCCTTCGCCTCTGTAGAGGGCTCCTTGCCGGCGCCGATCGAATCCTTCGCCGGGAGGTCGTTCTCGAGCGGCATCGGCCGTCTGGTCTGGCCGGTGCGGCGGTCCATCTTCTGCAGAATCGCGCGGAACTCGTGGGGAATGTGGCGGCCGTAGAACTTCTGGTGCGCCTGCATGAGCCGGATTTCAGTGGTGACGGCCGGCGCGATGCGTTTGCGCGTCAGCGCGGAGACCTCATCGATTGTCGCGAGGTCGGAGGGGTTCGCGAATGCGACCCGCAACACGTTCTTCTCGAACGCGTAAGGCATCGCGGCGAGTCGTGAGGCCGCTGCGGCGGTGAGCAGGCGGGCGGCTTCGATGGGCGCCTTCGCGAGCACCGTGCCGGGCACTGCCGGACAGCGATGAAACTTGGCGAGCGTTTCGAGCAGAGCGTCCTCGGCGAGCAGGTCCCAGTTGAGAAGGATGCTGCCGAGTCTCAACCGCTCCACGGAAGCACGCTGGTAGCCGAGGGCGCGATTGATCGCGCTCTCCGTGAGGAGCCCTTCGGCGACGAGTAGCTCGCCGATTCGGCGCATTCCCAACCTCGTTTGTCTTCCTTGCCTACATTCTAGCGGGGTTAGCTGAGGTCCCGGAGATCCTTACCGGGCTTGAAGCGGATGGTGTTGCCTGGCGGGATCGTGACTTCGACACCGGTCTTCGGATTGCGTCCGATTCCCCTCTTGCGCCGCTTGACCTGGAAGACCCCGAAACCGCGCAACTCGATGCGGTCTCCCGCCCCGAGTGCTGAGCGCATCGACTCGATGACCGTCTCTACAGCCGTCGCCGCTTTGGCTCGTGGTACATCAGCGAGGTCGACAACGAGGTCGACGATGTCGGCTTTGATCACGGTTCCTCCGGCGCTTTGCTCCGATTATATCTCTCTTTTTTTCAATCGGATGGCGGCCACAAAGGCGGAAGAAGCCGCGGCCGCCAGCTCCCGCATATAGGCCAGGTCCATGGGCGTCGCCCCCTGATCGCCAGAGAATTCCGCATAGAGAAAAGCCACCGGCTTGTCCTTGAGGTAGACCGGCTGGATGAGGCATTCCTCCGGCCAGCCCCCCATCGCGATCGCGATGGATTCGTGCCGGGGCAGCGGCGGCAGGGGTCCGAGATAGAAAGACCGCGACAGCCGGATGTTCAAGAAGATCGAGGGGTCTTTCCAGGGAATCGAGATGTCTCTCAGCTCCTCGGCGGAGACTCCTTCCCCAAGCCCTCCCCAGGCCGTTACGGAATCGGGCCGCGAAACGAAGACAGCCGCCCGGACAAACCGGCGCGCGAGCGTGGTGAGCGCCGCCGTGGCGATGGCGTCGCGGTCCACCGCGGACGTCACTTGCGGAAAATCCGTGACCGAGGGCATCGCAGCCAGCGCGGCCGCGGAGACGGGCGCCGGAGCAGGTGAGGGAGGTACCGCCTGAGGCGGCTCGACGGGCAGCGGCTCGGTCGGCGGCGGCTCGGGCTCGGGGACGGGAGGGGCGGACAAGACAGAAGGCGCCAAAGGGGCTGAAGGGCTTGAAGAGAGTTCTGCCGGTGTCTCGGCCTGTTTCCCGGCGGGCTCCGCCGGACTGGAAGGCGGGAGCATGGGAGCGGGAGCTGGAGCGGGCTCCCGAAAGAAGGCAGGCTCCTCCGCCTCCGGCACCGACGAGGCGACAGCCCGAACCGGCTCTTCTGCCGGCGCTGGTCCAGGCGGCCTTTCCTCCGCGACGGGAGCCGCGTAAACCGAAGGTTCCTCTGCCAGCGGGGGTTCGGCCGTCATCGGCGCCGACAGGATCTGTTTGGCCTCGCTTCCAGTCTCCTCGCGGAACAAGGGCAACGGCGCGGCTGCCTCCGGGGGGAGGGCCGCCGGCGGTGAGATCCCCGAATGGGTCGGAGAGACAGGCGGCGCGGAGCTCGCCTGGACCTGATCGGAAGGAATAGCCCGGGCAGAAGACGCGAGGGACCGGGGATCGAAGAGGATCCGACCGGAATCCCGCGACGAGGACCGCGCCGGCCCGGAGTCCGGAGCGGAAGAGGAAGGCTCCGGCATCCACAACCCCGGAATCGAAGGCATCTCCTCCCATGAGATCGTCTCGGGTTCCGGAACCGGAAGTCCATCCAGCCCCGGCGAGAGGCTTCCCGCCCATCCTCCAACGGCTTGATCGATCGATTGATCCGGCACGGTCCACGATTGGATGATGGGCAGCTCTCCCTGATCCAGCTCTCCAGCGTCACCCCAGATGTCGTTGGCACTCGGCACGACACCGGGTCGTTTTCGACGGGGACTCGGGAAGAAATCCGGAGGAGGCGGGAGGACGGCCGTCTGGGCCTTCGCCGTCCGAGCCGGCCTCGAAATCTTCTCGGAGAGGATCGCGTACCGCGGTGTCCGGCGCTCCCCGTAGTACTTCTCCAGGGCCTGGTAGATGCGCACTTCCGGCGCCACTCCGGCAATGATCTTTCGACCGGTGACGAAGAAGAGCTCGTCCAGGATGCGCAGATCTCCGGGATCGCGCAGAGCCACCTTCAACGAATTCTCCCCGCGCTCGTAGGGGACAGCCGCGTGCTTGATCGCGAACTTGGCGGGCAGCGCCGCGATCACGCTGGTCGGAATTTCGGCCAGACGCCTCCACGGGATGTACTCACAGCCGTGCTGCAGGGCCAGGGTTTTGCCCAGGTTGTCCTCTTCGATCGAACCACGCTCCAAAAGAAGAGTCCCGAGCCTCCCCCCCGCAAAGTGCTGAATGCCCAGGGCTCGGGCAAGGTGGTTCTCCGAAACCAGGTCCGCCCTGACCAGCAACTGACCGAGTCGAGCCATGCTTAATTATCGCGTAGATATCGGCGCCTCCGCTCGGGATCGCCCGAATGGAGCCCGGACCGGCGCGATTCTCGCGAATGAGGTGAGCCCGGGAAGCGTTAGAGCGGCTGTGGACCCTTCTGGCTTCAGGACGGAACGCTCGAGAGCGAAGCCATCTCACCGTGCTACATTGCGGCCGATGAAGGGACGCCTTCTTTCGCTCGTCCTGGCGGCTCTTCTTACGCCGGCCCTCCTCGGAGCCGACGTCCGCGGCGCCCGAAAGACATTCCTCCGGGCGCGCGTCGCGGTGGCCGAAGGTCGTTTTCGCGAGGCCCTCGACCTCTACCGGCGGGTGCTGGCGGAGATCCCCGACGATGCGGTCGTCCATTACGAATACGCGCAGCTCTTGCGCGACTTGAACGTGACCGACGAAGCCATCGAACAGGCCCGGGCAGCCGTGCGTCTGGACCCGTCGTTGCCCGAGGCGCGCCGCCTTCTCGGAGCGCTCGAACTTGCCGGCGCCGGAAAGGATTCGGCCCGTCTCGACCGCGCGATCGCCCAGCTCCAGGAAGCCCATAAGCTCTCGCCGTCGGATCCGGCGACATCGGCCACTCTTGCGAGGGCCTTGCTCGCCCGAGGTCGCGCCGGTGACGCCGCGCGCATTCTCGATGAGATGCCGGAGGCGCAGATGCAGCCGGGGCTCATGCGGCTGGCCGCCGAGGCACGGGCCAAGAGCGGACGGGGCAAGGAAGCGGAGTCTCTGTATCAGGAGCTGCTCGAGGCGGATCCGGCCGACCGGGAGATCGCCGCCGCTCTGGTGGATCTTTACGAAGACGAGGATCGCTTCGAAGATGCCCTTCGGCTCCTTCGGGATCTCGAAAAGAAAGACCCCGAGAACGCCGGCGTGTCCGAGCGAATCGCGATCGACCTGGCCCGCGCCGGCCGTTTCGACGAAGCGGAGAAACTCGCCCGCTCGCTGGCCGGCAAGCGGCCCGAGAATCGGGATGTCCGTCGGCTGCTCGCGCAGGTTCTCTTCGAGAAGGGGGATGCCGCCGCCGGGGAGAAGATCCTCCGCGATCTGCTCTCGACGGATGGGGACGACGAGGGCTCGCGCAAGGCACTCGTCGAATCTCTCGTTCGAGAGCGGCGCTTTACCGACGCGCGAGCCCTGCTCGAAACTGCCCGCAAGAAAGGCTCCCCAGACGCCGGCGCCAAGACGGCGGAGCCCTGGCCGACGGTCGAGCTCGGCTTCATCGCCCTGCTGGAGAAGAACTACGCGGAGGCGAAAAAGACTTTGGAGCCTCTCGCGCTGACCGTTTCGGCCGGAACCGCTTCGGTCGGAACCGCCTCGGCGGGAAGCGCGCGGGCGACGCGCATTTTGTTGGGAATCGCCCGCGAGTCCGAAGACTTCGCGTATGGTCTCCTGCGGGCGCAGGCGGCTGCCGCGGCCGACCCCAGCAGCGCGGAATGGGAAGCGGCGGTCGCCGAGTTTCGCCAGCGTTTGGGAGAACGTGCCCAGGCCGAAGAGGCGCTGAACAAGCTGGCGGCCTCGGGGGATGTCGAACGGGTGCTCGCGGCAGCCGACGTCTATGCCCGCTTGAAGGACTATCCGAGCGCGGCAAGGGTCGCCAAAGACGCGGTGCGTCGCTTTCCCGAGAGCACCGAGGCGCTTTTCCGTCTGGGTTCGAGCCTCGAGCGCGGAGGTCAGATCCCGGAGTCGGAAAAAACATTTCAGAAGCTTCTGTCGCTGCGACCCCACGACGCGCAGACCATGAACTACCTCGGCTACATGTGGGCCGATCGGGGCGTGCGGCTCGAAGAGGCCCGTGAACTGCTCGAGAAGGCGGTGGCCCGGGAGCCACGCAACGGCGCATTTCGGGATTCCCTCGGTTGGGTGTACTTCCGGCTGGGCCGCCTGGAAGCCGCCGAAAAGAATCTGCGGGAGGCGCATCGCACCGATCCGGAAGATGCGACGATCGAGGAACACCTGGGAGACCTGGCTGAGAAGCAGGGAAACCTGGCGCGGGCGGTGGAGCATTGGGAGCGCGCCCTGACATTGAAACCCGAGGAGCCGGAGAAGATCCGTCAAAAAGTCCAGAAACAGCGGACCCAAAGCTCCGGGAAAAAGTGACCGGGAGAGAGTTCGAATTTCGAATTGCGAATTTCGACTTGAGAGCGCCGAGTCCCCGTGAGTTCGGATCGAATCACCCGGCCGCCTGACGCGCGATCCCCATACTTTCGCCTGCCGGTCTTGCTTCCCGAATCCTGGTCCCCAAATTCGCAATTCGAGATTCGAAATTCGAAATCGGTACTCCTCCTTCTGCTGGCGCTCCTCGGCACACTGGCCGGCTGCACCGCGCATCGAAACCGGTCCTTCGCTCCCGCGGGAGAGACGCAAGCGTCGGCCGCGATCGCGGCCTGGAGACAAGCGATCGAGCGCGCGGAATCGATGCCGCCGGGACGCCTCCTCTATGAAGCACGGTTGACGCAGCGGTTGATGAGTGTGCCCGGTACCCTCGCGGTCCGCCAGTCTCCCGACGCGATCGAGGCGACCCTGACCGGACCGTTCGGGACGCCGGTTGCCACTTACTTAGACGGAGCATTGCGGGGAGAGCGTGTCCGCCCGCTGGCGATCGCGCCGGAAGCGCTCCGATCCCTTCTGGCGGGCGCCTGGCATCGGGGTGAGCCGGAAGTGCTCGGCGTCGACGGCGTGGACGCTCTGCTGGCCTGGACGGGAGAAGAAAAAGTTGAAGGCATCCTGGATGTGCCTGAGGCCCGCTTCCGTTCTCTTGCGGTCTCGCGAGCCGAGGGAAAGATCTTCTCCAGTTACTCGGGAGACTTCGACCCCTGGCCGAGGCGGATCGAAGTCGAAGACGCCAGAACTGGAGCCAAGCTGCGGCTGACACTGATAGGGAAGGAGTAGCTCTCCGCTTTCAGCTTACAGCTCTCAGCTCGGGATCTGGTCGCTGGCGCGCTATATCAGATCTGATATAGGCCATAGTAGGGCAATCGGACGAATTCTGGCTGAGAGCTGAAAGCTGATAGCTCATAGCTGGATATCTGACAGCTGATAGTTTTTCTCCATGCTCCGAGCCCAAGCTCCAGCGAAGGTTAACCGCGAGCTCCGGGTAGGCCCCCGGCGCCCCGACGGGTTTCACGAGATTCTTTCCCGGGTCGTCTCGATCGACCTGGCCGATTCGATCGAAGTCGAAGTCGCGCAGAACCTGACGCTGGAGGTCGCCGGAGCGGCGATTCCCGCGGATGAAACCAACCTCGTGCATCAGGCCGCGGTCCTCCTTGCCGAGCGGCTAGGCGTGCCGCCTCGCGCCCGGATCCGGCTGCGCAAGAACGTGCCGGCCGGAGGAGGGCTGGGAGGGGGAAGCTCCGACGCCGCCGTCGCCCTGTTGCTCCTTTCGCATTTGTGGGAGGCCGGGCTCGAGGAGTCCGAGCTCTCGGGGCTCGCTGCACGATTGGGCAGCGATGTCCCGTATTTCCTGACAGGGGGAGAGGCGCAGTTGAGCGGCCGCGGCGAGATCGTGATCCCTCGGACAGAGAGCCCTTCCCGCGACCTGCTTCTCCTGGTGCCTCCATTCCCTCTGTCCACAGCCGAGGTCTATGCGTCCTATGACACGGAGTACGGTCCCTCCGGACTTCCCCTTCCGAAACGGCTGGAAATCGAGACTTCGGACCGCTTTTTCGGGCCGAATGATCTGGCATTACCCGTGCTACGTAAAAACTCTGAGATGAGCGACTACCTTCGGAGTGCCGAACAAATCGCTTCGGATCACGCGATGTCGGGCTCCGGATCCGTGATCGCGATAGCCGGCGCCGGGCCGGCAGCGGCGCAGGAGCTGTCCCGGCGGTATCCGGAGGCGACGATTCTGCCGTGCCGGACGCTCGGACGGGAGGAATACCAAAGACTCATCCATCCATCGGGAGGATCTTCATGGACATAACGCAGGTCAAGGT
>JBKPDV010000235.1:0-11093 GCA_046728075.1 Acidobacteriota bacterium
GCTTGGGCTCGAACCAGGTCGACTTGGGCGGCATCATCTGTTTGGCGTCGGAGACCGCCATCAGCTCATCGACGGATACGGGGAACATCGAGAAGGCGGCGGCAAAGCCGCCAGACCCGACGAGGCGCTCGAGCTCGGTAGTTCCGCGGATTCCGCCGACGAAATCAATCCGTTTGTCGGTGCGAACGTCCTGGATGCCGAGAACCGGCCCGAGGACATGCTTCTGGAGGAGCTCCGCGTCGAGAGAATCCACGACGTTCTCCGACCTCGGCTGCGGAAGCCGCAGGCCGTACCAGCGGCCGGCGAGGAAGAGAGAAACTTCCCCACGGCGCGACGGCGAGGGGTGAGCGCCATCGAGCACCGACACGTTTTCTCGGAGCCGTGCCAGGAACTCCTCGGGCGTCCGGCCTCCGAGGTCCTTCACGACCCGGTTGTAGGGAAGGATCGTCACCTGTCTGGCGGGAAAGAGCACTCCGAGGAAGAAGTCGTGGGGCTGGCCTTCGGGCGCCCCCGGAGATTGAGAGCGCAGCTCCCGGCGCGCGCGGCTGGCGCTCGCGGCGCGATGGTGTCCATCAGCGATGTAGAAGTGGGGGACCGATCGAAACCGCTCCGCGAGCCGATAGGTGACGGGGGGGTCGAGGCGCCAGAGCGTGTGAACGACGCCGTCGCTGGCCCTGAAGCTGAAAAAGGGGTGCGTTCGTTTCGCGAGCTCGACCAAGTCATCGATCTCGCGGCGATCGCGGTACGTCAGGAAGACCGGCCCGGTCTGCGCTCGGAGCGCGAGCATGTGGCGCGTGCGGTCGTCTTCCTTGTCCGGTCGGGTTCGTTCGTGCTTGCGGATCGTGTCCTGGTCGTATTCGTCCATCGAGCAGAGGCCGGCAATCCCCGTCTGCTCGCGGCCTTCGCTGCGGAGTTGGTACAGGTAGAGGCGCTCGGCGTCATCCTGCCGGAGGGGCGCGTCCCGTTTCAAAGTCTCGAAGTTCGCCGCGGCCTTCTGGTAAACGCCATCGGAGTAGGGGTCCGTTCCGTCGGGCAGGTCGATTTCGGCGCGAGAGACGTGAAGAAAGGAGAGAACGTTTCCGGCGGCCAAGGACCGCGCCTCCTGCGTGGAGACGACGTCATAGGGGACCGCCGAAACGGAGGACGCGCGTTCGGCGGGCGGCATCAGGGCTTTGAAGGGTTTGAGCGTCGCCATGGCCGGGATTCTAAGGGAGACGAGAACCGCCGCGTCTTTCCTCGCGTCCAACGCGGTTCTCTCTTTACCTTCCGCCAAGCAAATCCTCGCAGAGGAGGATCCGATGGAGCGATTCCGCAAGACGGTCGTTGTGTGCCTGGTGATGTGCAGCCGGGCCCGCGCCGGGTAAGTCGTCCCGGCCAGGAAACGAGAAAGGATTCGTTTAGAGAGTCGCCAGAAAGCGCGAGTAGTCGGGCGGAGCGTCCGTCAGGCGCAGGCCGAACCCGCTCGGCACCAGCCGCGCCATCGCCCCGGGCGCGCGGTACGCGCGCTGCACCCATCCGCGCAGGGCGAGTCTCTTTCCATCGGGTAGGGAGAGGCGGGCGGTGACAGTCGAGCCCGGCCGCGGAATGCGAATCGATCGAATGAAGATGCCGTCGACGGACATGTCATAGGTAAACCCCGTCGAAATCGAGTCCGAGGTCTCGACCTGGATCAAGAAACGTCTCTTCTTGCGCGATTGGCGCCGCTTCTCCGCCATGCGCCTATCCAAGCAAGCGGCTTGCCAGAACGCGCGACATCGGGTGCAAGCGGCACCTACAGCAAGACTTACGACCGCGCGAAGAGCTCGTTGGTCTCCTGGTAGGAAAGGGCTCCCTCTGTCAACGCGCGGTAGGTACCGCCGTCCCGAAGCTCCCGCGTAATCCGGCGAAGCAATCCGAGCGTGGCGCGGATGGGACCGGAACCGAGGCTCACACGAGCGACCCCGAGACGCTCCAGCTCCGACAGGGGAGGCGATTGGGCTCCGGCCAGGACATTCACGGGTCCTTCAATCGCGCGGACCAGCCGCTCGATCGTGGAAAAATCGGTCACAGCGGGAACGAAAAGGCAGTCGGCTCCCGCCCGGCGATAGGCGTTGGCGCGCGCGACCGCTTCGTCGAAGCGAGTCTCCGGTAGCCCGACCGAGTCGAGAAAGACATCTGTCCGGGCATTCACGACGACGGCGAGGCCCGCCGATGCCGCGGTCTCCTTGGCGGCACGGATTCGTTCGGAGTGAAGCGAGATCGGAGTCAGAGGATCGGCCTTGTTTCCGGTGCCGTCTTCGAGATTCACACCGACAGCCCCGGCCTGGAGCACGGTGCGAACGTTCTCGCCGACCTCCTTGGCAGTTTGCCCGAACCCGGACTCGATGTCGGCGCTCACGGGGATGCGGACCGCGCGCACGATGCGTTCGATGGCCGCGACCATTTCGCCAAATGGGGTGCGCTCTCCGTCGGGAAATCCGAGCGAGAAGGCGACCCCCGCGCTCGTGGTCGCGATGGCGGGGAGACCTTCCTCTTCGAAGAGCCGGGCCGAGACCGCGTCCCACGCGTTGGCCAGAAGCAGAATTCGTGGCCCGCGGTGAAGATCGAGGAAGAGCCTGGCCCGCTCCGGTTGTGTCGTTTCGATCACCGGGCGACGCGCAACGGCGGCGGCGCCCCTCCCCGGCTGGCGGCGGGTGCCTCTTCCGTCCTGTCGGGGCGCGCGAAATCCCGCTCTCCCTCGTAGACCGGGGCGCACCAGCGCCGGTACTCCGGGACACGGCCGCGAACGATATCGAAGTAGAGCTTGCGCAAAGCGGAAACCGTCGGCCCCATGCGGCCCGGCCCGATCGGCCGGTGATCGACGCGGGTGATTGCGGCGACCTGGATTCCGGTCCCGCAATAGAAGGCCTCGTCGGCGAGGTAGATCTCGCTGCGATCGATCGACCGCTCGAAGACCGTCATCTTCAGCTCGCGCTGCAGGAGCTCGAGCACGGTGCGGCGTGTGATCCCCTCGAGAATGTTGTCGGTGATGGGCGGCGTAATGGCGACCCCGTTTTTCACGAGGAACAGGTTCGCGGCCGTTCCCTCGGCCACGTGACCGTCCCCGTTCAACACGATCGCCTCGTCGAAGCCGGCCGCCTGGGCGTCACTCTTGGCGAGCGCCGAATTGACGTAAGAGCCGGCGATTTTTCCGCGCGCCGGGATCGCGTTGTCGTCCACGCGCCGCCAGGCGGAAACCGAGGCATGGACCCCCTCCTCGTTGACGACGTACGACCCGTACGGGAAAGCGACGATCGAGACTTCGGGCGTCAGGTCGTGCAGACGCACGCCGATCGTCTCGTCCGCATAGAAGGCGAGCGGCCGGATATAGCAGTCCTCGCGGTAGAGCTCGGTCCGAAGGAGCTCCGTCAAGGCACCCGCCAGGTGCTCTTCGGAATAGGGCAGCTCCATGCGCAGCAACCGGGCGGACTCCAGGAACCGGCGAAAATGATCGCGAGGCCGGAAGACGAAGAGCTCCTGTTCTTCTGGATTCCAGTAGCCCCTCATCCCGGCGAAGACTCCGGTGCCGTAGTGGAGCGCGTGAGTCATCACCCCCACGCGTGCCTCGGAATAGGGAACGATCGCTCCGCGGAAAAACGCGTGACGGGGAAGAATCATGGCAGGGCCCTCCTTTTCGGCGTCGCCGGCGTCCGGTTCGTGCAGTCCAATCGAGATAGCCACATTAGCCGAAATCCCAAAGTGGCCTTACAATGGCGTTTGTGGATCTGGAAATCAAGGGCCACTCTCCTAAAAGTGGACTGATCGTTTGAGCCCGCTCGAGTTCGTCCATCTGCTCGGCAACTGGAGCGGCGGGGACGGTCCAGTCTACGAAAAGCTGGCGTGCGCCATCGGCAATGCCCTCGAGCGGGGGGAAATCCCCGCCGAGACGCGCCTGCCGGCGGAGAGAACTCTGGCCCGGCTCCTGCGGCTGTCGCGAACCACCGTCGTCTCCGCCTACGAGCAGCTGCGGCAGCGAGGATGGGTCGAGCGACGCCAGGGAAGCGGGACGCGCGTGCGCGGTCCTCTCTCTCCGGGGACCCGGAAAGGCGAGGAACCCGCGCTCTCCTTCCGTCGGCATCCTGTCTACCGCGGCTTGATCGAAGGCTCCGGAGGAACGATCGAGTTCCTCGCGGCGCATCTGCCGGCCGCCGGAATCACACCAGACGTTTTGACTTACGACCGTCGAGCTGTCGAGCAGCTGCTCGCCGGTCCCGGGTACGTCCCGATGGGGCTGCCCGCTCTGCGCAAGGCGGTCGCCCATCATCTGACGAAGTCGGGGCTTGCGACGACTGCGGACCAGGTGCTGATCACGAATGGCGCCCAGCAGGCGATCATGCTCGTCGGAGCTCTGTTGCTCTCGCCCGGAGACGGGGTCGTGGTCGAGAACCCGACTTATCTGGGAGCGATCGACATTCTGACGAGCCGCGGAGCGCGGCTGCTTCCCGTCCCTGTCGGCCGCGACGGCGCCCGCATCGAGGCGCTTGCCGAAGTCGCGCGCCGCGCGCGCCCGCGCCTTCTGTACCTGATGCCGACTTTTCAGAACCCCACGGGCGCGCTGATGCCCGAGCGCGAGCGACGCGCCGTCGCAAAGCTGTCGGCGGAGCTCTCGATTCCAATCCTGGAGGACAACACTCTGGCCGACCTCTCGCTGGGTGTCGAGCCGCCTCCACCCATCGCCGCCTTCGCGCCGCCCTCCGCGCCGATTCTGACAGTCGGTTCCCTTTCCAAGCTCTTCTGGGGCGGCCTGCGCGTCGGGTGGATTCGCACCTCCGAAGACCTGCTCGCCCGAATCGCGCGGCTGAAGATCATGGCCGATCTGGGAGGATCGGTCCTCTCCCAGCTTGCGGCGCTGAAGCTGCTCGCGCGCGCGGAACGCGTGAAGGACAAGCGGCGTGCCCAGGTCCGGGAACGCTTCGATTTGCTGACAGGGCTCCTGGCTCGGCATTTGCCCGAATGGGAATGGACGCCACCCGCAGGAGGTCTCTCGCTGTGGGTGCGCTTGTCTCGCGGCGACGCCAATGAGTTCGCTCAGATCGCGCTTCGCCACGGTGTGTCCGTGGTGCCCGGTCCGCTGGCGTCCCCCGATGGCAGCTTCGCCGATCATCTGCGGCTTCCGTTTGTCCTGGACAGGAAACCGATGGAAGAAGGGGTCATGCGGCTGAGCCGCGCATGGGCGGCGTACACCTCCGCGAACGTCCCTGTCGGGCGGAGGAGCCTGGATGTTCTGGTCTGACTGGAGTTCAAGGTTCAAAGTTCAACGTTCAAAGTCGGATGCTTCACTTTGTACCTGGAACATTGAACTTTGAACTGCACGGCTCGAGCTGCCCCCGGATCGCTCCGCCAGGGTACGCGAGGCTGTGCAGCTTGACGTAATACTCGCCGGGATCGGCGGCGATCAGCGCAATCACTCCGGGGGGAAAACCCGTTGCCTCGCCGCGGATTCGGTCGCCCTGATAACCGGAGTTGATCTCCCAGACCATCGGACCGTTCGTGCCGGCTGTTCCATGATGAATGTGCGTCGCGACCACTCTCTCAAGACCCGGGGATTCGATGCTGTAACCGATCGCGGTCCTTCCAAGGGTCAGGAGCGCGAAGCCCCTGTGTTCGGGATCCTGCGCGTCGGAGGTCGGGCCGGCTCCGGTGAGGCACGCGCACAGCGTCGGCCGGGAGGAATGGGAAGCGCAACCCGCCCCGGCCAAAAGAACGGCGAATAGGATTTGGCAACTCCGGACCTTGCGCATCCCCGCATGACAGTCTAGCTCTGACGTCTCTACCGACTACCGACTGCTCACACCTGTGATCTGCGGCCTAAAACTTGTGGAGCAGCTTCGCGGCGACTTCTTCCGGGGTTTGTGCCAGAGCCATCGTGAACTTCTCTTCCGCCGGCCCGATCCCCTTAAAGCGAGCGATCTGAAAGGCGCGCGCGTACTTGCAGGCGACGTAGAGAAGCTGCGCGCGCAGCTCGGACACCGGAACCTTCTGGCTGGCATTGCGGCGGGCCATCCGTTCGAACCACACCAGCAAGGTGTCTTCGAAGGCCTCGGCCTCTTCCTCCATGAATCGGTAAAACGAGACGAGGGTGGCATGGATGACGGGCAGAGCCTCGTCAAAAACCGAGAAGATCTCTTCGTCTCCGGTCGCCTGAGAGTTCATTGTTTTTTGGGTCTCCGAACAAGGTAAACCATTCGGAGGCATGCGTCAAAGCGCTTCGATAAGATCGACGTCCTCTTCTTACGAAAGCGAGACTCCATGCGACGGACTGCCTCCCTTCTGGTTGTCCTGGCGGGGCTTAGCGGCGCTCGAGGCCAGACCCCCGCCTCGGCCGAAAAGCCGGAGCGTGTGCCCTCGGTTTCTGAGCGAGCCCGAAACCTCTCGCGGCAGGAGGGGTTTCTTCCGTACTTCTGGGACGAGCGCCGGGGTCAGTTGCTGTTGGAGGTCCCGTCGGGGCTCACGGAGTTTCTCTACGGGTCGGGGCTCGCCGGCGGGGCGGGCCTGACCGATGTGTCTCTCGACCGGGGCCAGCTGGGTCCGCTCGGCGTCTGCCGTTTTCAGCGAGTCGGGCCTCGGATGCTTCTGCGTCAGATGCAGACGACGCATCGCAGCGGGGTGTCGGATCCGGAGAGGACGCGGGTCGTCGAAGAATCGTTTCCCTCGGCGATCCTCGCCTCGCTGCCGATCGTGGCGGAGGAAACCGATCGGGTCCTGGTCGACGCGACGGCTTTTCTCCTTGCGGACACCGAGATCGTCCCGGCGTTGAAGCAGGCGCGCCTGGGCGATTGGAAGCAGGACGTCGCTCGTTCTTCTCTCTCGCTCTCGCGCAGCGGCGCCTTTCCTCGAAATACGGAGCTCGAGGTTTTGGTCACTCTGACTTGCGAGAATCCTCCACGCGCCGTCGCGTCCGTATTGCCCGACCGTCACACGATGACATTGATGGTGCATCACACGTTTCTGAAGCTTCCCGAGCCCGGCTTCGCGCCCCGTCCTCTCGACCCGCGGGTCGGCTTCATTCCCGAGAGGCACCTGGATCACACGGCGCCTGTCGGCGAGCCGATCGAAAAGTATCTGGCGATCCGGTGGAGGCTTTCCAAAAAGGATCCATCGGCGGCGATCTCCGAGGCCGTGGAGCCGATCGTGTACTACCTCGATCGCGGCATCCCCGAACCCGAGCGTTCGGCGATCCGCGCCGGAGCCCTCTGGTGGAATCATGCGTTCGAGAAGGCCGGTTTCCGCAACGCCTTCGTCCTGAAAGACCTTCCACCGGGCGCGACGTTCCTCGACGCGCGCTACTCCGGCATCGAGTGGATCAACCGCTCCGAGCGGGGCTGGTCGGTGGGAGGCGCGCAGATCGACCCGAGGACGGGCGAGATCCTCCACGGGGTCGCGCGGATCGACTCGCACCGGCGCCGCACGACGACCCGAATTAAGGACAACCTGCGACCGGCGCGCCAGGAGCGAGCCTGTCTTGCCGGCGACGCGCCGGACTTCTCCTGGCTCGCCGCGGGAGAGCCCGACCTGGACGGACAGGAGCTCATGCTCGAACGGCTGGCCTATCTCTCGGCGCACGAGGTGGGCCACACGATCGGCCTGATGCACAACTTCGCGGCGACGACATTCGGCTGGGGCTCGGTCATGGACTACCTCGCCCCGAATATCCAGCTGAAGAACGGGCGGTTCGACCTGTCGGACGCGTATCCGAAAGACGTGGGCTCCTACGATCGCCTGATGATCGCCTGGGGCTACACGCCGACGGAGGATCCAAAAGAGCTCGACCGCATCGTGCGCGACGGTTATGCGAGCGGGATCTTCTATCCGCCCGACTCCGATCCGCGTTGGGCCGAGTACGACTGGGGGCCCGATCCCGTACGCTGGCTCGCGACAACGCAAGCCGTACGCAAGGCGATCCTCGATCGCTTCGGCGCCGCGCAGCTCGCGCCGGGACAGTGGCTCTACGAGCTGCAGCAGCGGTTCAACCTCGCGTACCTCTACCACCGCTTCGGCATCCAGGCCGCGCAGCAGTTCGTCGGAGGCCAGTTTCAGTCCAACGCCGTCGCCGGGGACGGACAGATCCCGGTCGCATGGGTTCCCGCCGCAAAGCAGAGAGAGGCTCTCGACCTGCTGCTCGCCTCGATCGAGCCGGAAAACCTCGACATCCCGGAACGAGTCCTCGCCGTGCTCGTGCCGCCGCCGTCGGGAACGCGGCGTTCGCAGGAACAGTTCGCCTCGGAAGCGGGGGAGACCTTCAGCCTCTTGACCGCCGCGCGGGTGCTCGCGAATCTTGTCGTTGCGCCTCTGCTCGAGCCCGAGAGAGCCGCGCGCCTGACGCTCGCTTCCGGGAAGGACGCGCTGACCTTCGACGCGATGCTCGGAAGGCTCGTCGCGTCGACGTGGGACGCGCCCGCCGATACTTCCCCACGCCGCTCGGGTTTGCGCCGGGTCGCGCAACGTGCGGTCCTGGACGGCCTTCTCGATCTCGCCGCCAAGCCCGAAGCCTCTCCGGAGGTCCGCGCAGCCGTCTACGGACATCTCTCGAATTTGCGCCGGCAGCTCAAGCTTCGCCATCCCGCCGATCCCGCCACACAAGCGCATGTGCGTTTGGCCGAGCGCGATCTGACGGAGTTCTTAGACGAGCCGGAAGTGCGCAAGACAAGACCACCGAAGGTGGCTCCTCCGCCGGGGCGGCCGATCGGCGAATAGCGTCTAAGGTCTAAGGTCTAAGGTCTAAAGTCCGGAGGACTATTTGGCGGTAGCAAAGCGATTTGAGGATTTGGAAGTCTGGCAGCTCGCAAGAGACCTGACGCGGATTGTCTACAAAGTCTCCTCGGGCGGGCGCCTTGCGAAAGATTTTGGCCTTCGAGACCAGTTGCGTAAAGCCAGTGTCTCAGTCATGTCGAATCTGGCGGAGGGATTTGAACGCGGCGGGAGCCGCTAATTCCTGCAGTTCGTCGCCCTTGCCAAAGGTTCGTGTGGAGAAGTTCGAAGTCAACTCTATGTGGCTCTTGACCAGGAATACATTGGCCAGGCCGACTTTGACCGAGTCTTCGGGCTGACAGTTCGAGTCAGCCGAATGCTGGCGTCTCTCCTTCGTTACCTCCGTAACTCCTCTATCTCCGGTAGCAAGTACAAGTCTGTAGCTATTGAACCTTAGACTTTAGACTTTAGACCGTAGACCCTCTTTCTTATCGCCGCAATCGACACATCATCTTCCGGCGCGCGGCCGAGGCCGAAAGAAAGCAAATGCTGCGCGAGCTCGGCGACGAGCTCCGCGGGTTGTGTTCCGGCGAAGACGTGCACGAGGGACTCGACGCGTTCCTCGCCGAACGCATTGCCGCGATCGTCGCAGGTTTCGTAAAGACCATCGGAATAGAGAAGGAGAGTCTCTCCCGGCGCGAGGGCTCCGGTGATCGGAATCCAGTCGAGCGTGGGACGGATCCCAAGCGGGTAAGAGCCGATACCCAGACGCTCGCGGATCGTCCCGTCGGGGCCGATGATCGCCGGAGGCGGATGTCCCGCAACGGTGACCGAAAAGCTCCCGTCCGGCCGCGCCAGGACGTAGACGGCGGAAAAGAAGGAGCGTGTTCCGCCCGTCGCGCAAAGGATGCGGTTGAGCGCCTGCATCATCGCCCGGGGAGAGGGGTCGACCTCCAATTGTGTTCGGAACCCGGCGTGCGCCACGGCCATCACGAGGCCGGCCGCCATGCCGTGCCCCGAGGCGTCGCCGAACAAGAGGGACAACGAGCCATCTGGCAGAACGACGAACTCGTAGAGATCGCCTCCGACCATGTTCGCGATGCGGTTGTACGCGCCGAGCTCAAAGCTCGGGTGCTCGGGCAGCTGTGCGGTGACGAGTGTCGCCTGCAGATCGCGGGCGAGAACGAGCTCGTCACGGTAGGCGAGCTTGTCGATGAGCTCCATGGCGAGCAGAAGCGCGACGAGCAGGAAGGCGAGCAGCGTATTGAAGCCGCCGACTCGGATGTCCCAGTTCTTCGTCGAAATTCGAACGGCGAAGATGTCCACAAAGGCAAACACCAGCGCGAGCGCAAAGAGGACTCGCCGAAAAGGCGCGAGCCGTTGGGTCAAGCCAAAGACGACGGCGTTGGCGGTTCGGATCCAGCGCTTCCAGCGTCTGCGTTCGCCCTCGATCTGGGCCTCATGCTGCGAGACGAGCCGGCGGCGCACTTCCGGCCACTCGCGACGGTAGAAGCCCCTCACATCCTCGCGCTTCAGAGAGCGAATGGTCGATCGGGCGAGCTCCGCCCAGTCGTGGAGCGCTGGCATATCGAGTATTTACGAACGGGAGCCGGCCCGGTTCTGCGTGCCGACCCGTTACACTCCTTCCGAATGAAGCATCTCAAGAAAATACGCGAGCGGGCGCTGTGGCACGGGGCATTCCTTCTGATTCTCGTGGCCCTGTTCGCGCCCCGCTTCGTGCGGGGCGACGACTTTCAGAACCTGGGCCGCGACTTCTGGGCCTGGCGGGCCCGGACGCAGCCGGTCTCCGGCGATGACATCACGCGAATGGACCGGCCGGCGGGATGGGCTCCGGACTGGTCGCGGCGGTCGATCGAGGAGCGGCGCAAGTCTCTCGCGGAATTCATCGCCCGCTGGAAAGGAATCGACGCCACCGGCATGCCGGTCGCCTGGCAGGTCGATTACCGGCTCCTGGGCTCGGCGCTGGCGCGGGTCCGCTGGGAGCTCGAGGTGCTTCGCTCCTGGGACCGCAACCCGAGGTTCTACGTCGACCAGACTCTCGGCGCCTACTTCGAGAGCCTGCTTGCCCCGCCTCCTTTTTCCCGCGCGCGCGGCGAGCAGATCGCCCGCCTGCTCGAATCGATCCCCTCGACGATCGATGCTGCCCGCGTCAACCTGACGGCTCCCATCGGCCCGTTCGCGCGATTGGCCGCCGAGGAGCTCAAGGGAGTCGGGCCGCGCCTGACCGAGTCGGTCGCCGCGCTGAAGCCATTGCTCCCTGCCGAGATCGCGCGGCGGCTCGAGGCTGCGGCGCCGCGCGCGATTACGGCGCTCGAGTCCTGGGGAAACTGGCTCGACGCGGGCTGGCCAATCATGCCGTCCAACGC
>JBKPDV010000236.1:0-9389 GCA_046728075.1 Acidobacteriota bacterium
TCCGAGATGCGCGTGGACGTGTTGTTCGGCGGGGGCTGAGCCTTAAGTTCCGATGAAGTGTTCTGCGACTGCCACTGCTCCGGCGTCCGGTAGACGCGAGCCGAGCCGTGGATGTCGTTGGTGCCACGCTTGGTCACCAGGTTCAACTGCACGCCGGGCGTCATCTGCGTGATGTCCGCTCCGCCCGTCGTCGCGTTGATCTCTTCGAACGAATCAAAGTCGTAGTACGTGCCCGTCGAACCCGTCGCCGACATGTCCGTGATGTTCACGCCGTCCAGGTTCCAGACGTTGTTGAACCCGAGCGAGCCCTTCCCAATGAATGCGGACTGCTGACCGCTCTGGTCGCCGCCGATATTGAGCCGGTCCGTCAGGACGCCCGGAACCGTCTGCAGCACGACCCACGGGTCGCGCGCCGATGGGATCTCCTTCAGCTCGACCTGCGAGATGACGGCACCCGTCGTCACCTTGCGCGGATCCAGAATCGCCGCTTCGCCACGGACCGTCACTGCCGCTTCGACACTGGAGAGCTTCATCGGGGTGGTCGTTTCCGTGTTCTTGCCGACGGCCACTTGCACGTCGGACTTCGTGACCTTACCGAAGCCTTGCAACTCATAAGTCAACGTGTAGTTGCCTGGGGAAAGGTTCAGGAAACGATACTCACCCCGGGCATCCGTCGTTTCCGTCTTGGGGGCGCCGATCCCCGAAAGGGTGACCGTGACGCCGGGGAGCCTGCCTCCCTGCTCGTCCGTCACGCTACCGAAAATGTTGCCTGTCAGTTGCTGTGCCAGAAGCGCCGGGCTGAGCAAGAGCGCCGCGGCGGCAACCACAGCCAGCGCCGTCATCAGCCTCCGAGAGTTCGTAAAAAATGACATCATTCTGCCTCGCTTTGTTAAGTCCTCTCTGGATCGTGTGACTCGAAACGTCGCCGTCTTGCCTGAATCGCATCCCCCCTTCCCATCTCCCGGTTTCTTGAAAAAGTCAGGTTTCGCCGGAACGGCCCCAGCCGCGCCTGGGCAGTGCGGCCGTCCTCTTCTCAGCAGGAATCTCAACCTTCCGTGTTCGAGCACGCGACGCTAGAAGAGCAACACGGTTGCCATCAGCCGCAATGGACGAAGCAAGGAAGTACGACGACGAACGCCGCTCGAAGGAGGACGAAGCAAAACGAGAAAGAATTCACTTCAACAAAGCGGAGCGGACAACCAAGTTCTTGGACTGAATTGCTTCCTCTGTACCCGCGTGTCGCGGAGCGGACAAACCAAGTTCTTGGACTGAATTGCGGCTTCTGTCGCGGCCTGTCCTTCAGAGAAAAGAGCTCGAACGGCGCGTCGGCGGAAAAGCGTGGCGGTCAACGAGCGGAGTCCCTCCATCCGCAGCGGGAGGCGCTCGTCCCCATTTGATGAGGAACGGTCCTTTCTCTGATGGAGGAAGCAGGCGGTAACGCTAGCGTCCGGTCGGTCCGGCCGCCCCTGCGGCTCGTACCTCCTTACTGCGGGAGCACAGGCGTGCTCCCCTTTTTTCTCCCTCGCGACAGGAGTCGAGTCAGAGGGCCATGATTCGAAAGAGTCTCTTGCGGTAGGGCCTGCTCATGCTGAGCAGGATCCCGCTGCGCAGCGTCACCCGGCTGCTTCCAGAGATCCCGTTCCGGATCTCCTGGATTCGTTCGATGTTAACGATCGCGGAGCGATGAATCCGCAGGAATTTCCGAGGATTCAGTCTCGATTCGATCTCCGCCGTCGTCGCGTGATAGGCGTGCTGGTGGCTCCCGACGTGAAGAACGACATGATTGCGCGAAGACTCGATCCAATCGATGTCGCTCGTACAAACAAAGAAGCTCGTTTCCCCCTTCCGTACCAAGAACCTCTCGGCGAAGACCCGCTCTCGCTTGAGATCCTCCAAGCACGCGAGCAACATCTCGAGGCTGCGAGGCTCGTCGGCGACAGAGATGGAATCGCGACCGCGTGCTCCTTCCGGCCCGATGGGAGTCTTCGGAACGATCGCAACGCCGACGGGGGAAGACTCGGCAGACTCCTTTGGCTGCAACCCGGATCCCTCCGTCGAGAGCGTAGGGAGAAAGCCGGGGCGTGTCTTGAACAAACAAAACTTTTCCACCGAGAGGGAAACCGCCGTCTCTTAGCTGACCTTGCGGTGTTTTCCCTCGAGCGGGCCGCGCCGCAGCCGAACCTTCGGCATCACGCCGGAGGCATTTCGGGAGTCTCGGAGATACCCGTTCGCGGAAACCGCGAGTCGCCGGAACCGGCTCGGGCTGCACCCGATATGAAACTTGAAGACGCGGCAGAAATGGCTCTGGTCGGCAAACCCCGCGGCCGCCGCGACGTCAGAGAGCGACTGCTCCGGGTCTCCCAGTGCGTCGCAGGCGGCGCGAATTCGCAACTTGTGAAGGTATTCGCCAACCGTTTGACCGAAACGGCGCCGGAACTCCCGGGACAGGTGAACCGG
This sequence comes from Acidobacteriota bacterium, assembly GCA_046728075.1. Classification (GTDB taxonomy): domain Bacteria; phylum Acidobacteriota; class Thermoanaerobaculia; order UBA5066; family Gp7-AA6; genus JBKPDV01. The sequence continues at coordinate 2,458 of JBKPDV010000236.1, forward strand.
ATGCACGTCAACGGCAGACGCGATCTCGAGGATCGTCAAGGGCCGGGAGAAATGCGCCCGGAGAAGATCGACACAAGAAGAGAGCCAGCGCGGCTGCCGGCGTTCTGCGATGCGCCCGGCTCTCGTGACGCAGCCGACGAGCTCCCAGACAGCGCCGTCGATCACTTCGGATCCCAGAGTTTCTTCCGCGTGCAGGCGGTAGAGTCGCGTGGCAAGGCAAGAGAGATCTCCCTCGAGGAGCCGAGGTTCGTAGTCCGGATGGGCCGGCAGGAGATCGGCCGCGCGATCGAGCCATTCGGGCTGAACCTCGACGAAAAAAAACACGGCACCTTTGCGGCCGATCCGATCGCAGTGGGAGACCGGTGGATGAAATCCGACCGAAAACGGACCGTATTCGAGCTCCCGACCCTCGACTTGTTCGAGGTAGGCGCCGCTGGAAATCAGGCAGAAGTAGGGGGCGGCGTGGCGGTGAGTCGGCAGGCGACGCTCCGTGTCGTGGACCACCTCGGTGACGACGGCCGCCGCAAACTGCTTCTGTCGGCGAACCGGGCCGAAATACTCGCCGATACCAAGAAGCGCGCCCATGAGTCCTATCTTACTTTTGTCTCACGGGTCAGAAGGACGCTTCGGCGCCGTTTGTTCTCGGCTGACATCGCCCCATCGAGTGCTGATCGCCACGAATGCAAGGACGAACGACCGATGGAGAAGGACAACTTGCGCAGAGAGACGTTCGCTTCGGCTGCGCATTCAGACCGCCGGATTTCGATCCACAAATCCGAATGATTGTTCTCGACGAAAGAAGAGAAACATTGGAGCCTTCCATCACGTAACAGGATGAGGAGGGCCCCGAGCCGCGTGATGAGCATGCCGTCCCTGGAGGAGCGGGCGAGTCCGGTTCGAACAGTCATCGTTGATGATGAGCCTTTGGCAAGGGACTGGATTCGCGAGCAGCTTCGGCAGGACGAGGACATCGAAGTCGTCGCGGAGTGCGAGGATGGTTTCCAGGCGGTGGAGACGATCGCTCGAACCCGCCCGGACCTTGTTTTCCTGGACATCCAGATGCCCGGCCTCGACGGCTTCGGTGTTCTCCGTTCGCTGGAAGGTCACTGCCCGCCGGCCGTCGTTTTTGTCACCGCGTTTGACCGCTATGCTCTCCAGGCGTTCGAGGTCCATGCCGTCGATTACCTGATGAAACCCGTCTCGGCCGAACGCCTCCAGGAAGCGATCCAGCGAAGCAAGGTTCACTTGAAGGGGCAGGCGGGGCGCGAGACGGCGGCGCAGCTGGCGAATCTGTTATCCGAAGTCCGGCGCTATCCCGAATGGCTGCTCGTCAAGCACGAAGGGAGAACTCTCTTCGTGCGCGTGCAGGACATCGATTGGATCGAGTCCTCGCGCAACAACGTCGTCCTGCACGCAGGCACGGCCAAACACATGTATCACGAGACGACGTCCGGGCTCGCCGCGCGCCTCGATCCGGCTCGGTTCCTGCGCATCCACCGCTCGACGATCGTGAACATCGAGCGGATCAAAGAGCTTCACCCCTGGTTCAATGGCGACTACCGCGTCGTCCTGAAAGACGGCACCAAGCTGACGCTCTCCAGCACCCACAAGCAAAAGCTCAAGGCGTTCCGGCGAGGTTGGATTTAGTCGCGAGCGAAGCTTTCAGCTCATAGCTCTCAGCTTTCAGCTTTCAGCTTTCAGCCAGACAAAGACCCCACGGTGGAGCTCGGGGTTGCGAGCGCGCTCTCGCGCGCATATATCAGATCTGATATAACACCAACGGCATTCGGCTGAAAGCTGTGAGCTGTAAGCTGTCAGCTGATTCGGTTCATCCGCGCGCGGCCCGGGCGCGGCGGCGCCAGGGAGTGCCTTCTCCGGCGATCGGCTCGGAGGAGAAGGGGATGCGTACGAGAACCTCGCATCCACCTTCCGGCGCGTTGGTGAGAGAGAGCCGGTGGCGGCCGGGGTAAAGAGTCTCGAGACGTCGGCGGAGATTCGAGAGACCGATCCCCCGCGTGAGGGCGCCGGGCTCGGGCCTTAGCCCGGGGCCGTCGTCTCGAATCACGAGGACGAGCTCCCCTTCCTCCACCCGCGCCGACAGCTGAACGCGAACGCGCCCGGTGCGCGGATCGGCGCCGTGTTTCAGCGCGTTCTCGACCAGCGGCTGCAAGAGAAAGCTCGGCACCGCCGCGGTGCGCGCATTCGCGTCGGCCTCGATCTCGACTCGAATCCGATCACGGAAACGCATCCGCTCGATGTCCAGGTACTCGTCCAGAACCGCGAGATCCCGCTCGAGCGTCACGACCGAGGTCGTCTCGGACTGAAGGCTCGCGCGCAGGAGATCCGCGATGCGAATGATCATCCGCTTGGCGCGGCCGGGCTCGCTGCCAACCAGCGGAAGCAGAGAGTTCAACGCATTGAAAAGGAAGTGAGGCTGCAGCTGTGCCTGAAGCGAGGAGAGTCGGGCCTCCACGACAGCCGTCCGCAACGCTTCCCTCGCCGCGAGGCGCTTGACGCGCAGCCGATGGGTTCCCCAGGTGACCAGCGCCGCCAGGGCAAGAATGGCGGCCTGGAATCCGGTCGTTTCCGTCAGCGAACGGGCGAAGGTCAGCTCCAAGGATGCGCCGCTCGGGCTCCAGACGCCGTCCTCGTTGCACGCGATGACGCGAAACACGAAGTGTCCGGGGGGCAGATTCGTGTAATAAGCCTCGCGCCGACCCCCGGCCTCGATCCAGCCGCGATCGTAGCCGTCCAGTCGATAGCGGAATCGGATCGCGCCCGGATTGCGAAAAGACAGCGCCGTATAGTCAAACTCGACGTCCCGCACGGGAGAGGCGACCACGACGCCGTTGGAGGCGGCCAACGCCTGCCGCCCCGCGACGATCCGCTCGACGACGACTTTGGGTGGAACACGGTTCAGCTCGATGCGCTGCGGGTCGGCCATCGCGAGGCCCTTCAGTGTCGCGAACCAGAGGCGTCCGTCCCGGCCCTTCCATCCTCCCTGCTGACCGTTGTTGCACTCGACGCTGCGCATTCCATTGGCGGTTGTGAAGCCGACCGGGTGCAACTGCGATCGGCGGCCCTGGGCAAAGGCCGCGAGCTCCGAGGAGCGGACACGGAAGATTCCGCGATTGCTCGTCAACCAGAGATAACCGTGGCCGTCGTCGAGAACTCGCTGCACCGCGTCGTGGAAGAGTCCTTCCCTCTGACGGTAGGTCGTGAACTTGCCGTCGCTCCAGCGCGACAGCCCTCCGCGGGTTCCGAACCAGAAGGTTCCCGGCGGCTCCTCCAGAATCGAGAGGACGATGTTATGCGCGAGCCCTTCGCGCGTTGTCCAGGTCTCGAAGCGGCCCGCTGCAAAGCGGCTCAGGCCTCCGCCGAAGGTGGCGATCCAGAGCGCGTCGCTGCGGTCCTGATAGAGGGCGAAAACAGCGTTGCTGCCGAGGCCGTCTTTGTCCGTCCACTGAGTGAATCTTCCATTCTGGTATCGGAAGAGCCCGGAGCCCGCGGTGCCGAGCCAGATTCCGCCTCGGCGGTCGGCGCAAAGAGCCGGAATCGAGATCGGGCGAAAGCCGTCTTCGGCCGTCCAGTGCCGGAGCTTTGTCCCCTCCAGCCGATAGGCGCCGTTACCCCGGGTCCCGATCCAGAGGCCGCCGGCCTCGTCCTCTGCCAGCGAAAGGACGGGTGCCCCCACCCGCGCCTGGACCTCGAACGACGAAGAGCCCGGGCGAGCCCGGCTGACGCTGCCGTCCGCAGTCCCGACCCAGAGATTCGCAGAGCGATCTTCGAAAACGCTCCAGACTTTGTTGTCGGGAAGGCCTTGACGGTCGGTGAAGTTGGCGACGCGTTCGTCCTTCAGCCGGTTCAGTCCTCCGTCGCGAGTGCCGACCCACAGGCTGCCTTCGCGGTCCTCGGCGATCGAGTCGATCTCGTCGCTCGAGAGGCGCTGCTCGTTGGAGAGGAGCGAAATGGTTCCGTTGGATCGTCGCGCGAGCCCGCGCGCGGTGCCGATCCAGAGCATGCCCTGGCCGTCGCGGTAAAGCGCCTGAACCGGCGCGCCGGCCACCGCGCCCGGCAGTGTCTCGCCGGCGAGAGAATGCCCATCCCAGTGCGACAGGCCTTTTGTCGTACCGACCCACAATCCTCCATCCGGGTCGGGGAGAAGCGAGAGTACAGCGCCACGCTCTGACGAGGCTTCCACCGACACGAACCCTTCTTCCTGCAAGCGCGAGAGACCGGATCTCGAGCCAATCCAAAGAACCCCGTCGCGATCTTCCACGATGGCGAACACGGCTCCTGACGGCGCCCCGTCCTTCTCACCGAACAATCGCACCCTGTCGCCGGTCCGCCGCGCGATCCCCCGAGTGGTCCCGACCCAGAGAGACCCGTCCCGACTCTCGAAGAGGGCGAGAACGTTTGACGTCGAGAGCTCGTCTTTCCCCGATTCGGGCGGGAACCGGCCCTCGCGCACGGGAATGAGGCCTTCCGCCGTTCCCACCCAGAGCGTGCCGTCGCGGGTCTGACGGAGAGCGTGGACCCAGTCGTCGCGAAGGGCGGGGGTATTGCGGGTATCAAAAACAGTGAAACGGACGCCGTCGAACCGGACGAGTCCCTCCTGCGTCCCCAGCCAGAGGTACCCATCTTGCGTCTGCGCGATCGCGTCGACAGAGTTCTGTGGAAGGCCGGAGTCGCTGTCCCAGACGTCGTGGCCGTACTGAGAGAGCGGGGTCCCCGGATGAAGGCCAACGGCCGCTGCGGGGAAAATCCAGAGCATGGCGAGCAGCGGAACCGCCGCCACGCGATTCCTCGAAACGGAACCGAGGGCGCCATGGACCGCCATCTCTCTCCCCTTCCCCGTTGAATCACATCAGAGCCTCAAGGCGGGCCCGCGGGGCACCGACCGGGACGAAAAGCCTATTTGCGAGGACGAAAGCCTCGAATTTTCATCCCGGCGCCCTGCCGATCGGGCCGGAACCGAGGGGAGGCAGGTGGAAAAAACTCAGAGCGTCACTCAAACTCCCTTCCCAAACCGTGCGCTTTCGATTTGCGGACTGCACGTTCGACGTGGAAACGCGCGCGCTGCTGCGCGCCGGCCGGCCGCTTGCTCTCTCGGAGAATGCCGCGGCTGTTTTAGCGGCTCTTCTTCAGAAGAGACCTCTGCCTGTCCCAAACGTGGAGCTCGCCAGCGCCGTGTGGCCGAGGGACACCTCTGCGCCGGCTCGGATTCCCGGGCTCATCCTCGAGCTGCGCGGGGCGATCGAGCCGAAGGGGGAAGCGGAAATCCTGAAGCGAACCTCCACTCCGGATGGCTACGCCTTCGCCGGCACCGCGATGGAAGACCGCCGGCCCGTCATCTCCGGAGTCGGATACCGCTATCGTCTTTACTGGGATGATCGAGAGATCGCTTTGCAGGAAGGCGAGAACGTGATCGGCCGCGATCGGGACGTAGAGCTGCGAGTCGACGAGGGGGACGTCTCTCGCCGCCACGCGCGGGTCCTCGTCTCTGGGGATCGCGTCCTACTGGAGGACCTCGGAAGCAGCAATGGAACCTTCTGCAACGACCAGCGGGTGGAGACGCCGCTCGGCCTCTCCGACGGCGATCGCATCACAGTCGGCCCGGTCCATCTGATCTTCCGCGCGCGTCCGCAGTCCTGAAGGAGACGGCGGTCGGCAACGTGGGCAAAAGCAGACGCCAGGTCCCCTGGAACTGGCTCGCCGCGGCGGTGGCCGCGCTTCTTCTCGTCGCGGCCGGGAAGCTCCTTCCGATCGGGGCCTGGCTTCAGGGCTTGGGCTCGTGGATCTCCGGGCTCGGTTCGATCGGGGGCGTTCTTTACGGGGTCTTCTACGTGATCGCGGTGCTTCTCTTCGTGCCGGGACTTCCTCTCACCCTGGGCGCCGGTTATCTCTTTGGGTTCCTCTGGGGGACGATCCTCGTGTCCGTCGCGTCCACGGCGGCGGCGGGCCTGGCGTTCCTGATTGCGCGCCACCTGGCGCGACCCTCCATCGAGAAGCTCGCCCGCAAGAACCCGAAGTTCGACGCGATCGATCGGGCGATCGCCAGGAGCGGCTGGAAAGTCGTCGCCTTGCTGCGTCTTTCACCGCTCGTCCCGTTCTCGCTCTCCAATTACCTCTATGGGCTGACCGCCGTGCGTCTGGTCCCCTATCTGCTTGCCAGCTGGATTGCAATGTTGCCGGCGACGTTTCTCTACGTCTCTCTGGGCGCGGCCGGCCACCGTCTCGGCCAGGGCCGCGCGCGCAGCCCGTGGGAGTGGGTTTTGCTCGGGCTCGGCCTCGCCGCGACAGTCGCCGTCACGATTCTGTTGACGCGCCTCGCCCGCAAGGAGCTTGAGAAGAGCCGCATCCCATCCGCTTGAGCGGGCGCTACAGGCAACCTGCGCTGAGGAATTTCCGTCGAGAACGAAGCTAGTTCATAGCCGGCAGGATGAGCTCGGGAATCAGGACGCGCTGAGGCACAAGAGCGGCCTGCGGGAGAAACTGGCTCCTGAGGTAGGACTCGAACCTACAACCCTCCGGTTAACAGCCGGATGCTCTGCCATTGAGCTACTCAGGAAAAGAGCGGACCGAGGACGATAGCCGACGAGATCTGCCCCTGTCAAACGTCAAAGAAGATTTGGCGGGGGCGGTGGCACGCGCCAACCGCGGACCGCGAATCTCCCATCCGGCAGCGGGCATAGTCTCCGCCGAGGAGGGGCCATGAAGCTCGGCGTGCTGGGAACCGGAATGGTCGGCCAGGCGATCGCGGGAAAGCTGGCGTCCACATCGTGCGCTGACAGATTGCCGTGCAAACAAGGATGAACGCCGAGTACGGTTAAGGGAAGAAAGTTCGAACTTCGAATTTCACTTCCCGGCGTTCCCGCCGCGTTCCTCAGCGCTCGCCGACCGCGCGCCACGACGCCCAGGCAGCCTTCCAT
>JBKPDV010000237.1:0-10628 GCA_046728075.1 Acidobacteriota bacterium
ACAGGATCTCCGTCGAGATCTCGGGAAAGAAGGCCTTTGACGCCCGGGACGTGAAGGTCAGTGTCGAGCGCAAGGACAGCACCGCCTCGGTGCGTGTCTCCGGCGGGCCGCGCAACGACCTGATCATTACGATCCGGATCCCGTCGAACACCGACCTCTACGCTCGCATCCCCTTCGGCGAGGTTCATGTGGAGAACATCACCGGCAACCAGGACGTCGAGCTCCACGCCGGCGAGTTGACGGTCGCCGTGCGCGACTCGGCGGCTTACTCGCATGTCGATGCCTCCGTTTTCAGCGGCGAAGTGGATGCCGCCCCTTTCGGCGAGTCGCACGGCGGTCTCTTCCGCTCGTTCCGGAGGGAAGGGAGCGGCCGATACCGTCTGCATGCCCACGTCGGTGCCGGCCAGCTCACGTTGCAATAGAGATCCGACCAACCCGACGAAGTGCTTTTCTTCCACCGCGCCCGCCGGGACCGCAAAGCCTTCACGTAACCGGACGCCGCTCCTTGGGCGATTCCGAGAAGAGGCGACAGGAGGTAACCATGTATCGAACTCTCGTGTCCGTGATCGCGTTTCTGATCGTTGCGGCGGCGCCGGCTTTGGGTCAGACGAAGACCGGCGGAGCGGTGAGAGAGTACAAGAACCCTCCCGGCCTGAGTCCTCCGCGGGGATACAGCCACACAGTCTCGGTGACGGGCGGACGGACGGTCTACGTCGCCGGGCAGGTGGCCTACAACCCGCAGGGAGAAGTCGTCGGCAAAGGCGATCTCCGGGCCCAGGCGCGGCAGGCCTTCGAGAATCTCCGAATCGCGCTTGCTGGCGCCGGAGGCTCATTCAAGGACCTCGTGAAGATCAACACTTACGTCGTGGGCTACAAGCCGGACCAGCTCCCGATCCTGCGGGAAGTGCGAGCGGAGATGTTGAAGGACCTGACGCCGCCCGCGAGCACGCTCGTGGGCGTTCAAGGACTCGTGAACCCGGATCTCTTGATCGAGATCGAGGCAATCGCCGTGATTGATTGAATCTCCACCCCTGGAGCGTGGCCGGTAGGTTCTAACCCCCCGGTCGGATCACAGATTTCGCCAGGCCGTCGAGGACCGCGGACAGCGCGGCCACCGTGTCTGTCTGGTCCATGACCTGATGGAGTGCGGCAAGGTAATTCGGGTCCTGGTAGGTCACCCAGACATCGCCGCGCTCGTCCTGCCAGACGAGAACCTTCAAGGGAAGATCGATCCCGATCGTTTGACGGCTTTGCATCAGAGGCGTCCCGGCTTTCGGATTCCCGAAGATCAACAGCTGCGTGAATCGAAGCGGCAATTCGGCCGCCGCGGCGCCGCCCGAGTGATCGATCCGGGCAAAGATTGTGATCCCATTCTCACGGATCGCCTTTTCCAATCGCTCCATCGTCTCGGCGGGCGAAAAGGCGCTCTTTTTCGTGATCCGTCCGTCCGATTGCATGAAGGGCCTCGTCAGGAACTGATTTTGCATCGCTCACGCTGTCAGCGAGCAGTCGAGACCGCTTCAGACGAGTCGAGGAGAGGAATATGCTTGCAGACAAATCCATGCTGCGACCGATCGCTGCCCTTCTGATCGCTTGTGGTGCCTGGTCGTTGTCGATGTTCGCCGGGCCCGCGGGAAACGATGCGTCGCAGGAAGCGAAGGCCGGCGCGTCGAAGCGAGCGGAGGGTCTCGCCTCCTGGCAACAGATCTACTCGGTGCTGACGCATCCTCGCTGCATCAACTGCCACACGGCGACGAGCTACCCCCAGCAGGGGGATGATCGGCACCGGCATTTCGCCAACGTGGTTCGCGGCCCGGCGGGCAATGGCGTCTCAGCGCTGCAATGCGCGACCTGCCACCAGGAGGCCAACGCGGACAGCACCGGGGTCCCCGGCGCCCATGGCTGGCACCTCGCGCCCCTGTCGATGAAATGGCAGGACCGCAACGACAAGATCTTGCCGAGCGCCGAGGTCTGCCGAGCGGTCACGGATCGAGCGAAAAACAACAACCTGGACGGCGCGGGACTCCTGAAGCACCACACGGAAGAGCCCCTCGTGCTCTGGGCCTTCCAGCCCAGCCGCCAGATCGACGGCACCCTGCGGACGTTGCCGCCGATGACGCACGACGAATTCGTCTCGGCCACGCGCAAGTGGGTCGAGGCGGGTATGCCCTGCCCGCAAAACCCCTGACCCGGGAGGCACATCATGGAAACCTACAAGCTCACCGTGAACGGTCAACCCAGGGAGGTGACCGTGGATCCCGGTACTCCCCTGCTCTGGGTGCTGCGGGAAGAGCTGAAGATGACAGGAACGAAATATGGCTGCGGCATCGCCGCCTGCGGCGCCTGCACCGTGCACCTGGGCGGTGTGGCGACGCGTTCCTGTGTCGTACCGGTTTCTCTCGTTCGAGGCCGTCCCGTCGTCACGATCGAGGCCATGGCGGAAGACCCGGTTGGCCGCGTCGTGCAGGACGCCTGGGTCTCGCAGGATGTCGTGCAGTGCGGATACTGCCAGAGCGGTCAGATCATGAGCGCGGTTGCGCTGCTGAAGGCGACGCGGAAGCCGACGGACGCGAACATCGAGGAATCTATGGGCGGGAATCTCTGCCGCTGCGCCACCTATGTCCGCATTCGCGAGGCGATCAAGGCGGCCTCACAAGAGCTGAAGTAAAGGAGGCGGCGCTTGCGACTTGCACCAAAGACCGACAACGGACTGGACCTGAATCGGCGAAGCTTCCTGCGCGTTTCCGCTGCCGCCGCCGGAGGGCTGTTGGTGTCGCTCTACGTCGATCTGCCGGCGCTCGCGCAGGAGGGAAATCCAGCGGCGCCGTCGAAGCCCTATCCTTCTTATCCGCCCGACGCGTTTGTTCACATCCGGCCTGACGGCAAGATCGTGATTACGGTCAACCGGCTGGAGTTCGGTCAGGGAGTTCACACTTCCCTGCCCATGATCCTGGCCGATGAGATGGACGCCGACTGGTCCCAGGTCGTCGCCGAGCTCGCGCCGGCTGCCGATGTCTACAAGGATCCGGTTTTCGGCATTCAGATGGTCGGCGGCTCCGGTTCGATCGCGCATTCATTTCGGCAGTACCGAGAATTGGGCGGAAGAACGCGGGCAATGCTCGTGGCCGCGGCGGCGGAAAAGTGGAAAGTCGCGCCCGGCGAGTGCCGCACCGAGGCCAGCGTCGTTCATGGCCCGGGCGGAAAATCAGCGACCTATGCCGAGCTGGCGGATGCGGCAGCCAAACAGCCGGTTCCCGCCGCGGTCCAGCTCAAGGATCCATCGAAATTCCGCCTGATCGGGCAGAAGGTCCGGCGGCTCGACAGCCGCCCCAAATGCGACGGCTCGCTCAAGTTCGGTCTGGACCTGGATCTTCCCGGCATGAAGACGGCCGTCGTCGCGCATCCGCCCGTATTTGGGGGGCGCGTCAAGAGCCTGGACGACAAGGACGCCCGTGGCGTCGAAGGCGTTCGCGAGGTCTTCGAGATTCCCCTCGTCAAGGGCTCGGGCGTGGCAGTTGTGGCGGACAAATTCTGGACGGCCAAGCAGGCCCGCGACCGCCTCAAGATCGACTGGGATCTCTCTGCCGTGGAACACGCGGACACCGCGCAGTTGAGAACGAAGTACAAGGAGCTGGCCCGCACTTCCGGCAATGTTGCCGTGAATCGCGGCGACCCGAAGGCCATGGATGCGATCGCGGCGGCGAACCGCTTGGTCGTGGAATACGAGTTTCCCTATCTCGCTCACACTCCCATGGAGCCCTTGAACACGACCATTCGGTTCGATGGTGATCGAGCGGAAACGTGGGCCGGTTCCCAGTTTCAGACCGTGGACCAGATGGCCATCGCCGAAGTCCTCGGTCTCAAGCCGGAGCAGGTCACCTTTCACACCGAGATGGCCGGCGGCGGCTTTGGCCGGCGCGCCGTAATCGATTCCCACGTGCAGCGTGAGGCAGCGGCGATCGCGAAGCGTCTTCGCGGCACGCCGGTCAAGCTGGTCTGGACCCGGGAGGACGATGTCCAGGGCGGCTACTACCGCCCGATGCACGTTCATCGAGTCGAGATTGGCATTGGTCGGGACGGTATGCCCGCGGCGTGGCGGCACGTGATTGTCGGCCAGTCGATCGTTTCGGGTACACCCTTTGCCTCGATGCTCGTGAAGAACGGTGTGGATCAAACCGCCGTGGAAGGCGTCACAGACACTCACTACAACCTTCCGAACTTTCACGTCTCTGCCCACCATCCGACGGTCAACGTGCCGGTTCTGTGGTGGCGCTCCGTCGGGCACACGCACAGCGGGTTCGTCATGGAGACCCTGATCGATGAGCTGGCCACGCGCGCGAAGGCCGATCCCATCGTCTATCGCCGCAAGCTTCTCAAAGCCGACGCCGGAAAACTGCGCCGGGCTCTCGACCTGATGGACCAGAAGAGCGCTCCCTGGCGGACAAAGTTGCCGCAAGGGCATGCCGTCGGCATCGCCTGTCACGAATCATTCGAAACGGGCGTCGCGTGCGCCGTGGACGTCTCGATCGAGAACAAGCGCCCGAAAATCCACCGCGTGACGATCGCGCTCGATTCGGGCATTGCCGTGAATCCCCTCACCATCGAGAGCCAGTTCCAGGCAGGAGTGGGGTTCGGCCTGACGCAGCTCATGGCGAACGGAGCCATTACGCTCAAGAACGGCCGGGTGGAACAACGCAACTTCGACGGCTACACGCCGCCCTATATCGTCGATGCGCCGGTGGCTGTCGACGTGCACATCGTGCCGAGCACCGAGGCGCCGACCGGCTGCGGCGAGCCTCCGGTCCCGGTGATCTCACCGGCGGTCGTCAACGCCCTGGCCAGGCTGACCGGAAAGCGGCATCGCACCTTACCGCTCGAGAGTATCTAAGCAACCGTCGATTCGCCCAGATGACCAAACGATGCTCGTGGGTGGGCAGCGATCCCCTGATGCTCCGTTATCACGATCGTGAATGGGGTGTGCCGGTCCATGATGACCGCAAACACTTCGAGTTCCTGATTCTCGAAGGGGCGCAGGCCGGGCTCAGCTGGTCGACTGTCCTCCGAAAACGAGAGGGTTACCGCCGGGCTTTCAGCCGGTTCGATCCTGAGAAAGTGGCGCGATATACCGGGAAGCAGATTCAGAAGCTCTTACGGGACCCGGCGATCATTCGAAACCGGATGAAAATCGAATCCGCCGTGCGCAACGCGCAGGCGCTTCTCGCAATTCAGGAAGAGCTTGGAAGTTTCGACGCCTATTGCTGGCAGTTCGTCGATGGGCGGCCCAGGCTGAATCGGCGGAAGGTGATGCGGGAGATTCCGGCGACCTCCCGCGAATCCGACGCATTCAGCAAGGATCTCAAGGGCCGGGGGTTCCGCTTCGTCGGTTCCACCATCATCTACGCGCACATGCAGGCGGTCGGCATGGTGAACGACCACCTCGTCGACTGTTTCCGATATCGAGAGATCCGGCGGCTCGAGTCTTCGCGCGGTATCAGGGCCTGACGCCAAAACATCGATCAATACCAACGTCCAATGGATCTGACTTCCTTTCTCATACATAAGTCGGTCTGAGGAGGCGCGAGCGTGATTGTGATTTCGCCCTGAACGCATCGCGGAGCGGGGTGTCGACCTGATCGTGATGGGGACGCATGGGCGCAGAGGGAGCCGCGCGTCTCTTCCTGGGCAGCATCGCTTCGCGAGTGATCGCAACGGCTTCCTGCCGGGTGATGACGGTCCGAAGCGGATAGCGGGATGTTCCGCCGGTGCGGGCAGATTGATCGGAAGGGAGAGAACAGATGAAACGGAAGGCCTCCGCGCGGTGGCTGGGGGATCTGAAGTCCGGAAAGGGCGCCATCTCGACGGAAAGCGGGGTCCTCGAGGACACGCCCTACTCGTTCACGACACGATTCGAAAGCGGTAAGGGAACTAACCCGGAGGAGCTCGTCGCGGCGGCGCACGCGGGCTGCTTCACCATGGCCCTCTCGGCCGAGCTTGGCAAGGCAAACCTCGTTGCCGAGAGCATGCGCACGACGGCAGCGGTCACGCTCGACCGGGTGGATGTGGGCTGGACCATCACGGAGTCCCATCTGGAAGTGGTTGCGAAGATCCCCGGCGCCTCTCCTGAGGTATTCCGCAAAGCCGCAGAAGCGGCGGAGACCGGCTGCCCGATTTCAAGGCTCTTCAACACGAAGATCACGATGGACGCGAAGCTGGAGCCCTAGCGGAAGCCCGTATGTCTGTCGATCTTCCGACGCCGATCGCGATCTTTATCGCCGCCGAGAACCGGGGAGATACGGAAACCTTGGCCGGGTGCTTTACCGAACACGCCGTCGTGCGAGACGAAGGCCAGACGATCGAAGGCTTGGGCGCCATCAAGAAATGGATGGCGGAGACCAGGCGGAAATACCAGCACACGATCGAGCCGCTCGCATCCGCTCCAGAAGACGACAAGACGATCGTCACCAACCGGCTCACCGGGAACTTCCCCGGCAGCCCCATCGAGCTCCGGTTCATCTTCCGGCTCGAGGCCAACAAGATCACTTCTCTGGAGATCCGATCATGAACATCGCTCTCGACGAGAGCGGCCGAAGGGTTGCCCGTCATGAATGACGTGAATCAGGGAACAGCGCAGAAAGCGCTCGAGGTGAACCTCAACTCAACGGCATACGGCTCGTTTGCCGAGATCGGGGCCGGGCAGGAAGTCGCGCGGTGGTTCTTCCGGGTGGGCGGCGCTGCCGGGACGGTCGCCAAGACCATCTCCGCCTACGACATGGCGGTCAGCGACGCCCTCTACGGCTCGGGCGGCCCGCTACGTCAGCCGCGAGCGGCTCGAGGCGATGCTGGAGCGCGAGTTCGCCGAGGTCACCGGCAGCCTCGGCGCCAAACGGGGCGATACGAGCGCATTCTTCGCGTTCGCCAACACCGTCGCCGCAAGGAGCCATCGCAACCCGGACAACGGACACGGTTGGGTGGGAATCCGTTTCCAGACTCGACCTCACGACGAGCCGTCTCAAATCATCCTGCACGTCCACCTGATGGACAAGACCGCCGTGGACGAGCAGGAGGCACTCGGAATCCTAGGGGTCAACCTCATCTGCGGAGCGGTCCACGATCACCCCGACCCTTCGGCCCTGATTGGCTCGCTGATGGATGAGCTTTCGCGGGATCGCGCGGAGATCGACCTGATCAAGTTCTCGGGACCGGCGTTCGGGCAGGTGGACAACCGGCTGATGAGCCTTCAGCTCGTCGAGCAGGGACTGACAGACGCCGCGATGTTCACGGCGGCGGGCGAAGTGAAGCAGCCTTCCGAGGTTCTCCACAAAAAGCCGGTCCTCGTGGAGCGTGGAACGTTCCGGCCGCCGACCAGGCTCACGGTCGATCTGCTCGAGCGGGCGCGCGACCAATTCCTCTCCGAGCCGCGGATGAAAGGAGAAGAGCCGGTCGTGCTCGCCGAAATGACGCTGCGCGGCCTCTCGGCAGAGAACGTCGGCGTCGACCACGCTGACTTTCTCGATCGCGCGGAAGTCCTGGGCGCTCTCGGGATCGACGTCCTGATTTCGCGCTTTCAACCGTACTACGAGCTGGCCGACTACCTCTCCTCGTATACCGACCGGCTCATCGGGCTCGCGGTGGGCATGCCGACGATTGGCCAGATTGCCGACGAGAAGTACTACACGGATCTGCCGGGGGGAGTGCTGGAATCCGTGGGAAAGCTCTTCAAGCGATCCGTCAAGATGTACGTCTATCCAACGCGCGGCGCGTCCGGCAAGATCCTGACCTTCGACGTGGCTCCCCCTCCCGGGCACTGGAAATACCTTCGCGACCTCCTTCTCGAGATCGGAAGCATCGAGCCGATCCGCGGCTACGACGAGAGCCTCTTGTCGATGCACACCCCGGAGGTCCTGTCTCGAATCCGTGCGGGAGATCCCTCCTGGGAGGAGATGGTGCCGCCTAAAGTGGCGGAGATCGTCAAAGAGAAGAAGCTCTTCGGTTTTGGGTCTGCTCGGTCAGTGGTCGCTGTAAACGGGCGAGCGACGGCGAATTGAGGCCGTGGCGGCGCACGCGAGGACGAGTGAGGATGAGTATTCAAACGGAGGGGAGCTATGCCGACGATTCGAAAGATCATTCCGTGTCTGTGGTTCGACAGCCAGGCGGAAGAAGCCGCGAAGTTCTACGTCTCCATCTTCGAGAGGTCGCGCATTACGAGCCTCTCGCATTACGGCACGGAGGGACAGGAGGTTCACGGAGGAAAGCCCGGCAGCGTCCTGACCGTGGCCTTCGAGCTCGACGGCCAGCCCTTCACCGCGTTGAACGGCGGACCGCTGTTCCGTTTCACCGAAGCGGTCTCGTTCCAGGTCATGTGTGACACGCAGGAGGAGATCGACCGCTACTGGAGCAAGCTCTCCGCCGGCGGCGACGTGAAGGCCCAACAGTGCGGGTGGCTCAAGGATAGGTACGGGCTCTCCTGGCAGGTCGTCCCGGCCGTGCTGCCCGCATTGATCGGCGATCCCGATCCCGCCAAGGCCGGGCGAGTGATGAAGGCGCTGCTTCCGATGAAGAAGCTGGACATTCAAGCGTTGAAGAAAGCCCACGCCGGATAGGCGAAGCGGCGCGGGAACTCGAGGCAACGAGCAGAATCCAGAGGACGTATGCCACTCACTAACCGTGCACGATTCGCTTTTCTCGCCTGCGCCGTCTGCGTGGCGGCGGTCCTCTCCGGTGTACCGGCCCGAGGCGAGCCTGACGACAGGAACATCCTGCAGCAGATGGTCGGGACGTGGGACGTCCAGCAGCGGATGTGGCCCGGCGCCGGCAGGGAGGCGGTCACTCTACCGCCGGCAGTCGCTCGGCGTCGTATGGTGGGGGGCGCCTTTCTGGAAGAGGTGATGGAACTGCCGCCGGGGTCCAAACAGGACCCCTTCACGCGCATCGCCTTCTTCAACTACAACGCTGTGAACCAGCAGCACGAATACTTCTCGCTGGACACGCGTGCTCCACAGATGATGAGCGAGAAGAGCTTCGAATCTGGCGGGGCCGGAAGCGACGACGGAATCACGCTTTTCGGCGGTAGCTTTGTCGCTCCCCAATGGGGAGAGGTCGCCAATGCGGCATTCCGGTATCGGCTGCGCATCGGCAGACCCGAAAAGGACCGTCAGGTCGTCCAGCTCTACCTCACGCCCCTCTCTGGAAAGAGCGCGAAAGAGTTTCTTGCTTTTGAATATGTCTACACGCGCCAGCGCTGACTCGAGAGGGAGCGCCACCGAATGGACCGATCTGCATCGGCCGGCAGCCCTGCTATCGTGATATCGCCGGAGGGGGAACGCGATGGCCTTTCGCAGCCGCGAGGAGTACGAGGCCTGGAAGGCCGGGCAGGCCAACTCGTCTCCTCCAACCCCCCAATCCTCGACGGGTAAGACCGTTCCACCAGCAGCGGACTCGCGGTCGGGATTGCAAGAAAGTGGAAGGCCTGAACCCGGCGACATCGAAGGTATCTGACCAGCCGCGTGATGGCGTCTTGATCGGAGGATTCATGAAGTCCATTCGAATCCGATTCTCGTTCGTTGCGGTTCTTGCTCTCTTTCTCGTCTGGCCGGACGCGTCCACCGCCCGGGCACAAGCGCAAGCACAAGCACAAGCACAAGCGGCCGGGAAGCCTGCGTCCTTCGAGTCGCGTTCGGCGGTCGCCGATGGAGTTGAGATCCACTACCTGACGGGCGGACACGGGCCGCCGCTGATTCTCCTCCACGGATATGCCGAGACTTCGCGCATGTGGATTCCGATCCTGCCGCAGCTGACCGAGCGGTTCCTCGTGATCGCGCCGGATCTCCCGGGGATCGGAGACTCGGCAATTCCGGCCGACGGACTCGACATGGCGACCTCCGCGATCCGCATCCATGTGCTCGCGCGTTCGCTGGGAATCCAGAAGGCCAGGGTCGTCGGCCATGACATCGGACTCATGGTCGCGTACGCGTATGCCGCGCAGTTCCCCGCAGAAACGGAAAAGCTCGTTCTCATGGACGCCTTCCTGCCGGGAGTCGCTGGATGGGAGGCCATCTACAACAATCCCGGCATCTGGCACTTCCGCTTCAACGGACCGACGCCGGAGAAGCTGGTCGAAGGGCGCGAGCGCATCTACTTCGAGCATTTTTGGAACGATTTCGCCGCCGACAAGACCCGCTCGATTCCGGAAGCGGACCGGAAGGCCTACGCAGCCGCATACGCCCGGCCGGGACGCATGCGGGCGGGATGGGCGTACTTCGTTTCCTTTCAGAAGGCCGCCCGCGACTTCGCTCTGCTGGCGAAGACGAAGCTCGCCATGCCCGTGTTGACCATTGGCGGCGACAAGGCAAACGGCGAAGCGCTCGGCGAGCAGGCCAGGCTGGTCGCGGACAATTTTCGCGTGGTCGTCCTCAAGAACTGCGGCCATTGGGTGATCGAGGAGCAGCCCGCGCAGACGGCCGAAGCGCTCCTGGGTTTTCTGTGACATTGCCTGCGCCCCGCTCTGCTCTCGACGGGACGGACCCCATCTTCTTCTTGGAGAACGCATGGCCACGATGTTCAAACGAGTCCAGGCGATGCTGCGCCGGGAGGCTCCGAACCCGCCGGTCGCCAAGCTGATTGGTTTCCGG
>JBKPDV010000238.1:0-11774 GCA_046728075.1 Acidobacteriota bacterium
GCTCGAGGGCAAGGAAGCCGACGCGCGAAGCGACATCTTCTCCTTCGGCGCCGTGCTCTACGAGATGGCGACCGGGAAGAAGGCCTTCTCGGGCAAGAGCCAGGCGTCGCTCATCGGCTCGATCCTCCGGGACGATCCGCAGGCGATCTCGGAGATCGTGCCGATGATGCCGCCGGCCTTCAACCGCGTGGTCAAGACGTGTCTCGCGAAGGACCAGGAAGACCGGTTCCAGACGGCGCACGACGTGAAGCTGCAGCTCCAGTGGATCGCGGAGGGCGGCTCGCAGGCGGGGCTGCCCGCGCCAGTCGTCGCCCGGCGAAAGAACCGCGAGAAGCTTGCCTGGGCGATTGCGGCAGCCGCGGTTCTCACCGCGGGACTGGCCACATTCGGCTACCTGCGCCGCGCACCGGCCGAAGTGTTCCGGATGGGTTCGTACTTGCTGGCTCCGGATAAGTCCGGCTTCGAGCTCGGGGGCGTCAACGGTGGATCTCTGACGATCTCGCCCGACGGCCGACACACCACCTTCGCGGCAAAGGGCCCGGAGGGCAAGACTGTGCTCTGGCTTCGATCCCTCGGGGACCTGACTGCGAGGCCGATTGCGGGGGCGGAGGGGGCCACATATCCGTTCTGGTCGCCGGACAGCCGATTCCTCGCGTTCTTCGCCGACGGGAAGTTGAAGAAGGTGGATATCAGCGGATCGCCGCCGCTCGACCTGTGCGATGCGCCCAACGGCAGAAGCGGCAGCTGGAATCGGGACGGCGTCATCCTCTTTGCTCCCGACACGACGACCGCCCTCTCTCGGGTTCCTGCGGCAGGAGGCGCTCCCACCCCGGCCACCAAGCTCGACGCCACGCGCGCCGAGACGACGCACCGCTGGGCGACGTTCCTTCCAGACGGGAAACACTTCCTGTACATGGCGGGATCGCACGGCCAGGGGACGAAAAGCGAGTCGAACGCGATCTACGTCGGGACTCTCGGCTCGAGCGAGAAGACGCTTCTGCTGCAGGCGCGGTCGAACGTCGCCTACGCATCAGGCTACCTCCTCTACATGCGCGAGCGCGTCCTCCTCGCCCAGTCGTTCGACGCCGGGCGCCGCCGCTTCACGGGAGATCCCATACCGGTCGCGGAAGGCGTTCACTACGATACGGGGTTTTTCCGCGGTGTGTTCTCGGTTTCGGAGAAAGGCCTTCTCGTGTACGGGGCGGGTACGGCGGGCACGAAATCCCGCCTTCGGTGGTTCGACCGCGCAGGCAAACCGACCGGCGAGCCAATCGGCGAGGCAGCCGACTATCAGTCGCTCGCGATCTCGCCCGACGGATCGCGAATCGCCGCGGCAATCGTGGATCCGGGCACGGGCACGCCGGACATCTGGGTCTTCGACTCGCGCGGTGTCCGGACGCGGCTCACGTTCGGGTCGCCTTCGTTTTCTCCCGTCTGGTCTCCCGATGGAACCCGAATCGCTTACTCCAAATTGGAGAAGCAAATCAAGTCAGGCATCTACCTCAAGTCCGCGACCGGCGGCGGTCAAGAGGAGGCGGTCTATCACTCGGATGGTCAAGCCACGCCCGACGATTGGTCCCGAGACGGGCGTTATCTCGCGTTGGACGTCTTAAAGCCCGGAGGAAAGACGAAAGGAGACATCTGGATCCTTCCGCTTTCCGGAGATCGCAAGGCCTATCCCTTTGTCGCGACGGAGTTCGACGAGAACGGAGCGTCTTTTTCCCCCGACGGCCGGTGGGTTTCCTACACGTCGAGCGAGTCCGGTAAGCCAGAGCTCTACGCCGTCCCGTTTCCGGGGCCGGGCGGAAAGTGGCAGATCTCGACTGGGGGAGCGGTCGGCGGCGGTTGGGTCAAGGGAGGCAAAGAGATTATCTACGTGAGCTCCGACTTCAACCTCGTGTCGGTGGAAGTGAATGCGGGTGCCTCGGGCCTCGAGATCGGCTCTCCGAAGGTCCTCTACAGCATTACCGGCTGGGCGAGCGGGGCCTTCTCGCCGGCCGGCGAGCGCTTTGTCGGGGTGGTCCTTCCCGAAGGAGGCGAGAAGCCGAAAGTTGCACTCGTAGCGAATTGGACGGCGGGGCTAAAGAAGTAACGCCTTTCTCCGACGGCTTCCGGCTCGAGCCCTACGAGATTCTCGGGCCGCGCCCCTCCGGCGCGCCTGCTCGCACGATGACTTCGGGAAGCGACATGCGCCGCGAGGTTCGGGATCGTAGCTCGTGGCAGAACCTTCGGCGGGAAGCTCCCGGGGCGCGGCCTTACTTCTCCGGCGTTACGACGACGAGGTCGGTCAGGCCTCCCAGGCTCGAATGGGCGAGGTACACGACGCCTTTGTCGGTAACGGCAGGGTTGCGCGCTCCGGCGTGCGTCGGCACTTTGGCCTCGACCGTCAGCCTGCCGTGCGAATCATCCTTTGCGACGGTCAGCTGGCCCGCCTTCGCCGCGCCGACATAGAGCAGGCGTGTCGTCGGCGCATAGTCGATGTCGTCCACTCCATCGCCGGTGTCGATCGACGACAGCACTTCGCCGGCGTGGGCCGCGTCCAGAACTTCGACGCGCGCGGTGCAAGCGACGAAAAGATGACCTGTGCTCGGATCGACGCGCAGGCCGCGCGGACCGTCCTCCCCGCATCCCGGCTTCCAGGTCGCGACGGTCTTGTGCGTGGCGAGATCGATCGCGAGCGTGAGGTCCTTGTCCTCGAGATTCGTGTAGAACCGGCCGCGCTTGCCGTCGACCGCGAAGCCTTCCGGATCGCCATCGAACGTGAGCTTCGCTTTCTCTTCGAGGGTCTTGCCGTCGAGGATCCGGATGGACTTCTCGCGGGGCGTCGTGACCCAGACTTCTTTCTGACTCGCAACGTAGGCGAGACCATCGGGCATCGAATCGATCTTGTGGCAGGCTCCCTTCGTGAGCGACCGCGCGTCGAAGGCGCAGACCGTCGAGTCGCCGCGATTACCGACGTAGACGACGCCATCCCCGATGGTGACCGAGCTCGGCCCGACGACCCGCTTGCGCTCGCCGGATCCCATCTCCGCCGTCGGGAACCCCGCGATCTGCTTGACGGATCCGCTCGCCGAATCGATGACGACGACCAGCCCCGTGTTGCCGGCCGGCGCCCAAACGAACCGTGTCGCCGGGTCGAATGCGATGTAGTCCATCGAGATCCCGGCCGGGGTTGCTCCCGGCAATGGCTGCATATTGACCTTGTAGCTCGGCTTGTCGGCGGCGCTCGCGGAGGTCGCCGCGATCAGCGCCGCGCAGAGAAGCAAGAGTTGAAATCGGAAAGACTTGATGCCTTTCTTGTCGCGCATGGCGGAGCCCCTCTCGTGGTCGCGCTTACGCGTCGGGATGTTAGCGCAAGGGCGGTCGGCCCTATCCATCTGAGATCCGCGAACATCGGCTTGGCAGCGACCGCGGCGCGCGCGAGTGCACGGCTGGTCGTCCCTCGATGGTGTCATACCGCTGAGACATCGAGTTTCTGCTGTCGCGGAATGGCGCTGATCTGGCCGTTGCGCTCTAAGGTGGCGAGTTTGGCCTCGGCGGGGTCGGCGATTCTGCCTTGGAGCCGCAGCATCTCGCAGAGATCGTGATTCGTGATGAAGTTTCTTCGGAGCTCGTCCTCGTAAACTTTTCCGTCCACGATGAGCGTTCGCGGCAGTCCCTTCACGACGTGGCCGAAGCCATGCCAATGGAAGGAGAGGAACGTCAGGACCCAGTGCATTGCGACGAGCACCGCTGCGGCTGCGAGAGTCCCCCAGAGGGGCGCCGAGCCGTTGATCGCACGGCTCAACACGGAGCCCAGCATCACGGCGAGCACGACGTCAAAGGCGCTGTACTTGCCGAGCAGGCGCCTGTCGGCCATGCGCACGATCGCGAGCCAGACCAGGAAGACGAGGGTGGCGCGTAAAGCGATCTGTGGGATTGTCAGGTCTTCTGCACGGACGTGTGCGCCGAGCGCTCTTTCGACGGAAGAAACCAGCTGGATCATGGGACCCTCCTGTGCCGATTCTGACGCGGATACTCGGCTTCATGCGGAATTCGGAAGTGGTCTGGGTGGACCGCGACAAACGCGACGAAATCAGCACCCTCCCGATTGACGTGCTCCGGCCGCCTGGAAGCCAGAGGCGCGTCGCCCTCGTCTAGAATCCCCTCAGCGGTCATCCGATGACTCTTCCAGGCAGTACCCGTCTCGGCCCCTACGAGATTCTTTCGCCTCTGGGCGAGGGAGGAATGGGGGAGGTCTACCGGGCGCGGGACACGCGCCTCGGGCGCGATGTCGCCGTCAAGGTGTTGCCGCCGCATTTGTCGGAAAGCCCGGAGCTGAAGCAGCGGTTCGAGCAAGAGGCGAAGGCCATCTCGCAACTGACCCACCCGCACATCTGCACGCTCTACGACGTCGGCAGCCAGGAGGGAGTCGAGTACCTCGTCATGGAGCTGCTCGAGGGGGAGACGCTGGCCGCCCGCCTGGCCAAGGGGGCGCTGCCGACGGCTCAAGTGATCCGATACGGCATCGAGATCACCGACGCGCTCGAGAAAGCGCACCGGAGCGGGATCATCCATCGGGACCTGAAGCCCAGCAACGTCATGCTGACGAAGTCGGGCGTCAAGCTGCTCGACTTCGGACTGGCCAAGGTGGCGACGGCCCCGGTGTTGGCGTCGGAGGCTTCCAGTCTTCCCACGCAGGGCGTTGCCAGCCAGCCCTTGACCGAGCAGGGCATGGTGATAGGGACCTTCCAGTACATGGCGCCCGAGCTGATCGAGGGGGTGGAGGCTGACGCACGGACTGACATCTTTGCCCTCGGAACAGTCCTCTACGAGATGGCGACGGGACGGACGGCGTTTAGCGGAAAGAGCCGAGTCGCGCTGATCGGCTCGATTCTGAAGGACGAGCCGCCGCCGATCTCCTCGATTCGGCCGATTACGCCGGCGATCGACCACCTCGTGCGGACGTGTCTGGCCAAGGAGCCCGATGACCGCATCCAGACGGCACACGACGTGAAGCTGCAGCTTCAATGGATCGCGGAGGGTGAATCCGCGGCCGCCCTGCCGGCCTCTGTTGTTGCCCGGCGCAGGAGCCGCGGGCGCCTGGCCTGGGCGGCGGCGGCCGCGGCCACGCTGGCGGCGCTCGCTTTGGCCCTGCTGCTTCTGGCGCGCCCGCGCGAGGCCCTCCGCACGGTGCAGGCCTCGATCTCTCCTCCCGAGAAGTCGTCTTTCGTTTTCGATCTGGGGCCGATGGCGCTCTCGCCCGACGGCCGCCGGCTCGCGTACCTGGCCCCGACTGCTGAAAGGAAGAATTTGCTCTGGGTGCGGGCCTTGAACGGGATGGCCGCTCAGCCTCTCGCCAGCACGGACGGTGCGGCTTACCCCTTCTGGTCTCCCGACAGCCGCTTCCTGGGCTTCTTTGCGGGAGGCAAGCTCAAGAAAATCGACGCCTCGGGTGGGCCACCGCAAGTCCTTTGCGATACCCAGGAGGGCCGCGGCGGAACCTGGAATCGCGAAGGCGTCATCCTGTTTTCTCCCTCATCGCGTGATGCTCTCCTGCGCGTCTCCTCTTCGGGGGGCGCCCCGGCACCGGCGACCGAGCTCGATCTATCCCGGCGCGAATTCAGCCACCGTTTCCCCTTCTTTTTGCCGGACGGCCGGCATTTCCTCTATCTGGCTCAGGGCGTCGGGACCGGCCCGGGCGGAGGGCGAGAAGTCTTCATCGGCTCACTCGACTCCAAAGAACGCCGTTCTCTGCTCCGTGTCAATTCCAACGTGGTCTTCACGCCCTCGGCTCCCGGAGAGACCAGCGGTCACATTCTTTTCTCGCACGAGAGAACTCTTCTTGCTCAGCCGTTCGACGCGAAACGCCTTCGGCTCTCCGGCGAGGCCGTTCCGGTGGGTGAGCAGGTGCAGTACTTCGGGAACTTCGGGCTTGGTGTGTTCACGGCGTCCGACAACGGAATTCTCGCCTTTCAGGCCGGCGGCGGGGGCGGGATTTCTCAGCTGGTCTGGTTGGATCGCGCCGGCAGGCAGCTCGAAGTCCTGGGGCCGCCCGCCGACTACCTGCGGCCGCGGATCTCCCGCGACGGCCGCCGTGTCGCTGTAGACGTCAGAGACCCGCAGACCGGCCAGTCGGACATCTGGATTCACGATCTCGCCCGGCGCGTTTCGACCCGCTTCACGTTCGAGCCGGCCGAAAACATTTTTCCAATCTGGTCGCCGGACGACAGCCGGATCGTGTTCGAGTCGAACCGCAAGGGATCAGACGATCTGTATCAGAAGGCCTCGTCCGGAACGGGAAACGAGGAGGAGTTCCTGGCCCAGGAGGGCAACCTGGAGGTTCCCACCGACTGGTCTTCCGACGGCCGGTTCGTCGCTTACAACCTGATCGACGCGAAGAAGAAAGCGGGCTGGGATCTCGGGTATTACTCGGTAGCCGAGAAGAAGACTGCTCTCTTCCTCGCGACGCCGGTGAACGAGGCCAACGGCCGCTTCTCTCCCGATGGGCGCTGGCTGGCGTACGCCTCAGACGAGTCGGGCAGGTATGAGGTCTACGTCCGGCCCTTCCCGGGCCACGGCGGGAAGTGGCAGATCTCGGCGGCGGGGGGAGGGCAGCCAGTCTGGAATCGCAACGGGAAGGAGATCTTCTACGTGTCTGCCGACAACAAGCTGATGGTGGTGGACGTCAAGACGGATTCGGGTTTCGAGGCGGGAACGCCGAAGGCGCTCTTCGACGTACATTTGAAGAGCGCCACGGGCTGGAAATACGACATCTCCCCCGATGGGCAACGGTTTCTGGCCAACACGGTCGTCGGCGGCGAGGTCAAGGCCAACCTGATCACGCTCGTGTTGAACTGGGCGGCGGAGATCAAGAAGTGAAGAGCGACCGGCTTCCGACTCGACACCTAAGGTTTCCTGAGCCCGCGAACGAGAGGACTCTCGGCTTTGGGAACCGAGGTGATGCGAAGCCGGTTTAGCGAAACGGAAAGGGGAAAGCCCGCGCTGAGAAAAAGCGCCACTTCGATTGGGTTCTGCGGGCCTCGAAGAAACCAGAGTAGTTCGGAGCTCTCGAAACTGTCGTTATTCGTCAGCCCGGAGGACGAACGTTACCAATATCGCTCCCCCGGTCTAGACGAACCTGAATCGGATCAAGGGATTGCAGCGCGAGGGACCCTGGCGCTCCCCTTGCTCTAATCAAGTTGCAGTCCCCTCTGAGCCTGCGGCGGCGGCTCGATCGAGCGGCAGCCGGAGGTCCAGATGAAGATCGAATCCGCTCCCGCTGTGCCCACACAGCAGATCTACGATGTCGGCGTCGATCGGGGAT
The DNA here is from genome assembly GCA_046728075.1 of Acidobacteriota bacterium. GTDB lineage: Bacteria > Acidobacteriota > Thermoanaerobaculia > UBA5066 > Gp7-AA6 > JBKPDV01. Next base: position 7,307 of record JBKPDV010000238.1, read on the forward strand.
CCCTGGCGCAAGTGGAGCTCATGGGCTCCGGAAGCGGCTACGAGGTCGTCTTGCGCGGTCACCGCGACGCGAACTGGCTCGAGTGTTACAAGCGGCTTCGCAGCGATTCACCGAGCTTCTTTCGATTCTGCATGGAGGGGGAGAAAGTCCTCTTCGCCTGCCGTGCCGGGGACGCCTTGACGGATGCGGAGTCGATTCTCCGAATCCTGGACGCGCTCGTTCAACGCGTCAACGAGCTCGCGACAGCGTCCGCGCCGCGCGACGAGTAGCCACGAGCCGGCTCGGGACTCCGGGACGTACTGCGCTCTCTCGAGAACAATCTATAGATTGTATCTACTCGACCCCGTGGGCCCGCTTCAGGATCACGTAGAGGTGATGCCCTTCGTGCGCGAGAAAGAACTCGAGCCACGCCCGCAGCGTCAGCGGACCGAAACGCGCGTGCCGGCCCGTCCGTGCGAGTTGCTCGGGCGTCAGGAGGGCGACGCGAGCCGCCAGATCGGCCCGTGTAGCGTGGAGCTTTTCCATCACCTTTTCGAAGGATCGGGCTTGCCACATCGGCCATTGCGCGTCCTGCTCGGCCCGGTAGGGCGGAATGATCGGATCTTTCTCGGCCAGGATCCGCTGCACCCGCTCGATCGTGAGCTCCGTGTGGCGCGCGATATGGGCGGCATTCTCTGTGACCGACCATTTCCCGGCGACGCGCTTGTCGAGGCTTTCCCGCGGTACGCCCTCAACGAATTGCGGAAGGGCTTCGAGTTGCCGTTGGAGCCGCTCGGCGATCGCTCTGGAGTCGTCCACAGATTCGCGCCCACGCGCGAGCTTATCTCCGATGGGCCGGAAGCGAGTCTGCGACTTGGCGGGCGCGGTTCTTGCCGAGCAACGGTAATGCCACTGCGTTGTCCTCCAGAACGTGCAACAAAAAACGGCGCTCGCGCTGGCCGAGTGCGGGCGTTACACTGCATCCGGCCATGATTCCGGAAGTCTTCGAGTGCCCGCGCTGCGAGCGGCAGTTCGTCATCGACGGCGTTCCCGACAACGGGAGCGAAGAGGTGCACTGCCCGCAGTGCAGCCGTTTCCTCGGCGTGCGCGACATCGCGTTCGTCCTGCGTACCGAGCTCGACGAGCTGATCGAACGGCTCGACTTCGAGAAGGACCGTCTCGAGAAGGACGAGGCCATCTACGGGATGACCGAGTGCGATCCGGAGATGAAGTTTTACGGCCGCGAAGTCTCGCGCGTCGTCCGCGTGCTGCGGGCGGCACTGAAAGATCTGCGGCACCTCCGCGAGGACTACCGGCTCAAGAACGACTGAGGCAACGGCGACCGCGTAGGCTTTCCTTCGAAAAGGCCGCCCCTCACCCCGGCCCTCTCCCGGAGGGAGAGGGAGCAGACAGCCGAGTCCTTTAAAAGGGTCCCTCTCCCCTCGGGAGAGGGACAGGGTGAGGGGGAAACTTACGCGGGCGTATGCGGCTTGATGGCCTCGAGAAACTTCTTCATCCGCCGCAGAGTCGTCACTTTTCCCAGCAGCTGCGCGACGTCGAAGAGCGGCGCGCCGACGGTCAACCCGGTCAGCGCGAGGCGCGTCGGGTGGATCAGTTTTCCCGCAGAGACACCCGCTTCCTCGGCCACTGAGCGCAGTGCCTCCTCGAGCGCCGCTGTCTTCCAGTCCTCGATCGCCTCATAGCGCGCCGCGAGCTTCTCCAGGAGACCAGCGGTCTCGGGCTTGATCTGTTTCTTCATCCCATCGGGGTCGTACTCCTCCGGATCGCCCGCGTAGGTCGCGAGGGCGCGGGCGACCTCCGTGGTTCGTCGGACCCGAGTGCGATGCAGCTCGATCGCCCGAATCGCCGTCTCCCGGTCCGGGACCCGGGTCGCATAAGGCCACGATCGGTCGAGGATCTCCTCCGCCGGCAACCGAGCCAGGTATTGCGCGTTCATCCAGAGGAGCTTCTCCGGATCGAAGACTGACGGGGAGGCGCCGACGCGGTCGAAGGAGAACTCGTGTTCCATCTCCTCTAAGGACAGAACCTCGCGGTCTTCTCCCGGCGACCATCCGAGCAGCGCTAGAAAGTTCACCAGCGCCTCAGGCAGGATGCCCTCGTCGCGCCACTCTTCCACCGCGGCGGCGCCATGCCGTTTGGAGAGCTTCTTCTTGTCGGTGCCGAGGATCATTCCCAGATGCGCGAACTTGGGAAGTGGCGCGCCCAGGGCCCGGAACAAGGCCACATGCTTGGGCGTGTTGGCGAGGTGGTCGTCGCCGCGGATCACATGGGTGATCTTCATATCGACGTCGTCGACGACGACGCAGAAATGGTAGAGCGGATGCCGGTCCGACCGCACGAGCACGAAATCATCGAGCGCTTCGGCCGGGAACTCGACTCGGCCGCGGATGAGATCATCGACTACGATCGTCTCGGCCGGCATCTTCAGGCGCACGACGTGGCGCTCACCCGCTCGAGCCCGCCGCTCGGACTCTTCGGGCGAGATCTGCCTTCCGGCGCCCGAGTATCGGTAGGCGCGGCCCTCCGACTCCGCCTTCTTGCGGTCCAAGTCGAGCTCCTCCGGAGTTTCGAAGGCGCGGTAGGCCTTTCCCTCCGCCAGGAGCCTCTCGACCTGCGCGCGGTAGAGGTCGTAGCGCTGGGACTGGTAATAGGGACCTTCGTCGTACGAGAGGCCGAGCCAATCCATCGCCGAGAGGATCTGAGCGGAGAGCTCCTCGCGCGAGCGCTCGACATCCGTGTCCTCGATGCGCAGCACATGGGTCCCCTTCTCCCGGCGCGCGAAGAGCAGGTTATAGAGAGCAGTCCGAGCGCCGCCGACATGGAGCGAGCCGGTCGGCGAAGGCGCGAAGCGCACGCGTGGAGCGATCGAATCGTCGGACAAGGAGCGAATGCTAGTCTACGACTCCTCTCGCCACAATCGGGTCGCCTGGCTGAGAGCTGAAAGCTGACAGCTGAGAGCTTCTTGAATGACCGAGACCTCCGAGCCCCGATCGCTCAAGCTGCGCGCCGATCTCGTCCTGGTGGCGGTGACCTTCGTCTGGGGCTCCTCCTTCATCGTCATCAAGAACGTTCTGAGAGACGCTCCGCCGCTCGCGTTTCTTTCCTTGCGCTTTTTTCTGGCCGCGTTGCTCATCCTGCTCGCTTTGCCCCGCAGGCCGCCGACCCCTTCGTTCCTGCGCGACGGCATCGCGGTGGGGCTTCTTCTGGGCTTCGGCATGTCCCTGCAGGTCATCGGCCAGGTCGACACGACCGCTTCGAACGCCGCTTTCCTGACGGGTCTCTCGGTCGTATTGACTCCGTTTGCCGCATACCTGCGAACACGCCGGCTTCCTTCCCTGGAGAATGGCCTGGGAATTGCCCTGGCTTCGGCCGGGTTCCTCCTGCTCACGTTTCCCAGGGAGGGAGGGCCGCTCCGCCGGGGAGACCTCTTCGTGGCGGCCTCGAGCGTTCTCTTCGCCTTCTTCATCGTCGAGCTGGCGGAGCGGGCACCGGCGCACGACGCGGCGCGATTGGCCTGCGTCGAGCTGGCAACGGTAGGAGTGATCGCGGCCTGCCTCTCGTTGCTGTTGCGCGGGGTGATGCCGGCCGAGCTTGCCGCAACCCTGGGCGAGTCGCGGCTCTTGCCCCGGAGCTCGCAGTTCCTCTGGAGTCTTCTCTACCTGGCATCCATCGGCACGGTCGGATCCTTCGTCGGGCAGACCTGGTCACAGCGCCACATGTCGGCGACGCACGCCGCGATCATCTTCGCGCTCGAGCCCGTCTTTGCGGCGATCCTGGCGGCGCCTTTTCTCGGCGAACGGGTCGGGTCGCGTGGGCTCATTGGAGGCGTGCTTGTCCTAGCGGGAATCGTGGTTTCTGAGCTGCGACTTCGGAAGAGCGGTCTCTGAGGGAGATGGTCTCAAGACGAGTCTCGCGTCTCGGTTCGGTAGAGTCCCGTGTGAGTTGGGCTGACGTGCCTCGCAATGGCTTGCCCTGCTCGGCTCGGCTCGGCGCGAAGACGGCAAGGAATTCCGTGTGGACGAGAACGTGAAGCGCGAATTGGGAGATCGATTTCGCAAGGAATCGAAAAGCCTCGAGCTCCTGCTCGATCCGGCGCGCGAGGAAGAGAACCGTCTGGCGCCGGGATTGGCGGTTCTGCGGCGCCGTTCGGATCGACTTGCTCCTCTGATTCGGGACCTCGAGGCCTGCGGGAAAGACGGCCGGCTGACGCAGCCGCTCGCGTCGATCGCCAGGAGCTATGTCCATATGCACGTGAACCGGATGCTCCGTTCGGCGCAACGGGCTCAGGAGTTCGTCCTTTACGACTTTCTCGCCCGCGTCTACGAGTCGCGGGCGGCGCGGGCTCGGAAGGGGTCGTGACGGCGATTCGCCTCAGTTGAGCGGAAACGTCAGCGTGTATTCCCACGCGCCCCGGGCGACGGTCATGAGCAGAGTGGTCCGGGAGTGGTCGCGGGAGAGAAGCTTGTTC
>JBKPDV010000239.1:0-17142 GCA_046728075.1 Acidobacteriota bacterium
GGGGGGTGGGGGGTGGGGGCCAAAAATCTGCTTGCTCGATCCGGTCTCGTCAAGTTTCCCCCCGTCACCCCGTCACCCCGTCACCCCGTCCGTCTCTTCGAAGAGACGACCAGTTAACTAAAGGCACGAGCGTTCTGACGAAGCCCTCCAGTCCCTCTTTGTCCGCAGCGTCGAATCGGTTCTTCTCCGGTGAGTCGACGTCCAGAACGCCCAAAAGCGTGTCGCCGTCCACGATCGGCACGACGATCTCCGAGCGGGAGGCGGCGTCGCAGGCGATGTGACCCTCGAAGGCATCGACGTCGGACACGACGACGGTCTCCCGCCGTTGCCCGGCGGTTCCGCAGACGCCGCGGCCCAGAGCGATGCGAACACAGGCCGGCTTGCCCTGGAACGGGCCCAGCACCAGATCCTGCCCGCGGGCGAGATAGAAGCCGCACCAGTTGATCCGCTCGAGAGTCTGGGCGAGCAGACCCGACGCGTTGGCGAGATTGGCGAGGGCGTCGGTCTCGTCGGCCAGAAGCGCGGCGAGCGAGGCCGCGAGATCGCGATAAAGATCCGCCTTTCCCTGCGTGCGGTCGATCTCGGCGGAGAGCATGTTTCGATTCTATCCGCTCTGTCCGCACGCTCCAGCCGCGCGCGGCGTTCAGCGTTTACGTACCGACGAGGGAGGGCAGCCAACCGCGGGTCGCGAAGTCGGAGAAGGTCAGCGCGAGGAGGATCAGGAGCCAGAAGATTCCGCCGGCGATGACGATTGCCGTCAGCCGCGGGCTGTACTTGACGTGCATGAAGAAGAGGACGACGAGGGTAGCCTTGAAGAAAGCGATTCCGAGAGCGACGACAGTATTCCAGGGCCCCAGATCGATCCCCGACACGGCGGTCGTGATCGCCGTCATCACCAGCAGCGTCACGAAGACGGCGACGTAGACTCTGACTGGGACGATGTGGGGCGCGTCGTGGCCCGACTGTCGACTGTCGACTGTCGACTGTTGACTCAATGCAGATGCCTCCCGATCAGATAGAGCAGCGGAAAGAGAAAGATCCACACGATGTCCACGAAGTGCCAGTAGAGGCCCGAGACCTCCACGGGCGTCGAGTACTCGGCCGTGAAGCGGCCTCGCCGCGCCATGACCAGAAGGGTTGTGAGAATCCCCAGGCCGATGATCATGTGGAGCGCGTGGAGGCCCGTCATCGCGAAATAGAGGGAGAAGAAGAGCGACGCGCCGCGCGCGTCCCCGCCGGGCGGATAGCGGAAGCCCGGCCCCGGGAAGAGGTGGTGCTGGATGTGGTCGGTGTACTCGACCGCCTTGATGCCCAGGAAGACGCCGCCCAGGATCATTGTCGCGATGAGAAATCCGGTCAGGAGCCGGCGCCGGCCCATGGCGGCGCTGTGCACGGCCATCGCCATCGTCAGCGACGAGAAGATCAGCACCGCTGTGTTGATGGTCCCCAGCGTAATGTCCATGTGCCGGCTCGCGTCGGCGAAGGCCCGCGCGTTCTCCCAGCGATAGATCGTGTAGGCGAGGAAGAGACCGCCGAAGAAAAGAATCTCCGTCACGAGGAAGACCCACATCCCCAGCGACGAGGCGTCCTTCTGCTGCTCCATCGACTCGAACTGGTGCTGGAGAGCCGGTTCGACCGGGTGGACGTCAGCCAACGATCTCGACCTCCTCGTGCGAGTAGACGTACGGGTCTTCCGTCACGATCGGCGTCTCCTTGAAGTTCTCCGTCGGCGGAGGAGAGGGAGTCTGCCATTCCAGCCCGGTCGAGCCCCAGGGATTCGGGGGCGCGTTGCGCCCGTATCGCATCGACCAGGCGAGGTAGATCATGGGAAGGACGTAACCGACGCCCAGGATGGAGGCGCCGGCCGTCGACATAACGTTCAAGACCTGGAACTCCGGCGGATAGGCGTGGTAGCGCCGCGGCATGCCGAGGTAGCCCAGGATGAATTGCGGAAAGAACGTCAGATTGAAACCGATGAAAACGACGAGCGCCGAGAAACGCGCCCAACCTTCCGGGTAGAGCTTGCCGGAGATCTTCGGCCACCAGTAGTGGATCCCGCCGAGGTACCCCATGATCGCTCCGCCGACCATGATGTAGTGGAAATGGGCGATGATGAAGTACGTGTCGTGGACGTGGACGTCCAGGCCGAGCGTCGCCAGGAAGAGACCCGTCAGGCCGCCGATCGTGAAAAGCCCGATGAAGCCGAAGGCGTAGAGCATCGGTGTGCGGTACGAGATCGAGCCCTTGTACATCGTCGCGGTCCAGTTGAAGACCTTCACGGCCGAGGGGATCGCCACCAGGAACGACAGGACGGAGAAGACGAGGCCGGCGTAGACCGATTGGCCGGAGACGAACATGTGGTGCCCCCATACCAGGAAGCCGAGCACCGCGATGCCGATCGACGCGAACGCCACGAACTTGTAGCCGAAGATGTTCTTGCGCGAGAACGTCGTCACCACCTCCGAGACCACGCCCATCGCCGGTAGGACCATGATGTAGACGGCCGGGTGCGAATAGAACCAGAACAGGTGCTGGAAGAGGATGGGATCTCCTCCGCGGGAGGGATCGAAGATCCCCAGATGCAGGACGCGTTCCGCTCCCACCAGAAGGACCGTGACGGCAATGACCGGCGTGCCCAGGACCATGATGAGGCTGGTCGCGTAGTGGCTCCAGACGAACAGCGGCAACCGGAACCAGGTTAGGCCGGGAGCGCGCATCGTGTGAATCGTGACGATGAAGTTCAAACCCGTCAGGATCGACGAGAATCCGGTGATGAAGATTCCCACGGCGGTCGCGACGACGTGCGTATTGGAGTAGAGCGAGGAATAAGGGGTGTAGAACGTCCAGCCAGTGTCGACCCCGCCGTGCACGACCGCCCACATCGTGAAGCTGGCCCCGACGATGTAGATGTACCAGGAGAGGAGATTCAATCGGGGAAACGCCAGGTCCTTGGCGCCGATCATCATCGGGATGAAGAAGTTGCCGAGGACCGCGGGAATCGACGGGATCAGGAAGAAGAAGATCATCACGATGCCGTGCATCGTGAAGAGCTTGTTGTAGGTCTCGGCCTGCACCAGATCTCCGGCGGGTGTCAAGAGCTCCAAGCGGATCAGAAGCGCGAAAAGACCACCCAGGAAGAAGAAGAAGGTGATCGAGACCAGGTAGAGAAGCGCGATCCTCTTGTGGTCCCGGGTGAGCAACCACGACCGCACGCCGTAGGCGGCGTTCAGGTAGTTGTCGCGGGGCTCGATCGGTTCCGGCTCGGGGGCGACGACGGCGGACATCAGCGGTTCTCCTTGACGGTCGGCTGCAGCGGCGGCGCAGCCCGGTTGTTCGGCGGAAGAATCACCTCGCCCGCTCCGGGGACCGGCCTGGAAAGACTCTTAATGTAGGCCGTCAACTGGAGGATGCCCTCTTCGTCGATCAGCCCTTGAAAGGTCGGCATGATCGGCTGATAGCCCTCGACGATTTTCGCGGCGGGGTTGACGATCGACTCGCGGATGTAACCCTCGTCGGCGACGATCGACCGCCCGTCGGACAATCGGACCTGCTTGCCGAAGAGGCCTTCGAGGTTCGGTCCGCGCGCCAGCGAATCGGAGCGGTGGCACGTGTTGCAGGCGTGCTGCTGGAAGAGCTTCGCGCCGGCCGAAGCGAGCGATTCACTGGCGGTCCCTCCGGCCAGCCAGGCCTGAAAGGCCGAGGGCTCCATCACATCCACCCAGCCGATCATCGTCGAGTGCTTGGTCCCGCAATACTGGGAGCAGAAGAGGTGGTAGCGGCCGGGGCGCGTCGCGGTGAACCAGGCCATCGTGTATCGCCCCGGCACCACGTCCTTCTTCATTCGGAACGCCGGGACGAAGAAATCGTGGATGACGTCTTCGGAGGTCATCGTCAACCGCACCGCTCGCCCCACGGGTACGTGCAGCTCGTTGATCTCACGCTGTCCGTCCGCGTGCTGGATCTTCCACATCCACTGTTTGCCCACCACATAGACCTGGAGCGCGTCGTTGGGAGGGCGGTTCATGGCGAAGAAGAGCCTGGCCCCCCAGAAGAAGAAGGAGAGGGCGATCATCAGGGGAATGACGGTCCATGCGAGCTCGAGCTTCAAAGAGCCTTCGACTCCCGTCGGCAGCTCATCCGCCGATCGGCGCCGGTAGCGAATCGCGAAGTAGATCACGAGCAAGGCGATGAGGACCGAGAAGAACGCGCTGACCGCGAGAAGATAGAAGTAGAGGTTGTCGACCCGCGACGCCATCGTCGAGGCCTGATCCGGGAAGAACGGAAGAGTCGGGCCCACGTCAGATGATCCTTCGCGTGGAGGCGGCGGCCGACCGCGCCGACCGGGAGTCCAGCGCCTCGGCCAGCTTGACGGCATCCCGGCGCTTGTCTCGGCGCCACATCAGGATGAGAAACGTCGAGAGGATGAGCACCGCGGCCACTCCGCCCAGACGCACGATACTCATCACGGCCGCGCTGTATTTGCCCACCTTCGGGTCGTAGTGGTAGCAGTAGAGAAGGATTTGATCGACGGGCGAGCCGATCCCGCCTCCCGAGGATTCGACGAGCGCCAGCCGCAGGTCACGTGGCGCGTACTCGATCCCGTAGAAGTAGCGCGAGAGGCGGCCGTCGGGCGTGGCCACGTAAATCGCGCTCGCGTGCGCGAACTGACCCTGGCTGTCGTCATACCGGTACTGGAAGCCGACCGCCTGCGTAATGCGCTCGATCGAGGCGAGGCTGCCCGTGAGGAAGTGCCAGCCCCCCGAGGCTCCCGGCCGTCCGTATTCGGCGATGTAGGGAGCTTTCTTCGCCCGCGCGTCGGCCGGCCGCTCGCGCGGATCGAAGCTCACCACGACGATCTCGAACTCCTTGCCGGCGTCGAAGGACAGGACTTTTGCGGAGGAGACGAGCCCGTTCAAGACCTGGGTGCAGAGCATCGGGCAGTTGTAGTACGCGAGGACCAGGATCACGGGCCGCGTTTGGAAGTACTGCCCGAGGCGGACGGGGCGGCCCATCTCGTCCTGGAAGATCGCGTCGAGCGGAAGCTTTTGACCCAGGCGCTGCTCGATCCCGACGTCCTTCAACATCGGAGGGCGGGTGTCGGCGGCGAAAGCGGGCGCATTGAACGAAAGAACAAGCGAGAGCAACAACAGGGTCCTTCCAAAAAACTTCTTCACGGCTTCTGTCCTGACGTCATCGGCGCCGCCCCCGCCGCCATCGGCTTTCCTCCCGGAACTCCGCGTTCCAGGAGGATCTCCATCGCGCGTTCGATCGGGATATGCACCGAGCCGGTCGTCCGGTCCACCCAGCCGTAGCTCTTGAGAAACGAGTCTTCCTGGGCGCGCAGCTCGCGCCGAAGAGCCAGCGGATCCGGCTCGAGGCGCGGCTCCGGAGGGATCCGCTTCAGGTTGACGACCACCTGGGGCGGCAACGGTTTGTCCACTCGCTCCTGACGCTTCTCGAGGACCCGGAAGAGTCCCCACATCGCGACGAGCGAGGCGATCAAGCCTGCCGCGAGCCCGAACCCGGAGAGGAGCACCCCTCGGGTATCGACTTCGCGGCTGCGCGCGGCGGAGGGATCGGTCTCGTTAGGGTTGCTCATGAGCCATCGCGTTGACGAAATCCGGATCGTTCCTCGGTATCAAGGGGCGCTGCGTGAGGTGCCAGAGAAAGAACGCGAGCCAGACGCCCCCGACGCCGATCGGGGCCGCAAAATCGAGCCAGTGCAGCGTGAATCGGGACGGGGAGAAGACAGGGCGAATCAACCAGAAGAGATCGACCATGCGCATCGCGACGATCAGCAACGCGACTCCCGCCAGAATCTTCGGGTTTCGGTTGGCGCCCGCCGGCATCATCAGCAGGAACGGGAGGAGGAAATGCAGGACGATCAAGGCAATCCCGAACCAGCCCCATCCTCCCTGCAGACGCTTCAAGTACCAGGGGATCTCCTCGGGAAGGTTGCCGGCCCAGATGATCAGATATTGAGAAAAGGAAACGTAGGCCCAGAACATGACGAAGGCGAAGAGGAGCTTGCCGAGATCGTGCCGCTGCTCGGCGGAGAAGACGCTCGCGAGCGGTTCGTAGCGCGAGAGCAGGACGGCGACCGCGACGGCGAACGCGAGGCCCCCGAGAGCCTGGCCGGCGATCAGCATCACGCCGTACATCGTCGAGAACCAGTGCGGCTCGAGCGACATGATCCAGTCAATCGACCAGAACGTCACCGTCAGGCCGTAGGCCACGAGGCCTCCGGAAGAGAGCAGCTGCAGCTTCCGGTCCAGACCTTCGGAAGGGGCGCGGTCCTGTTCGTCGGACCACCGGTTCAAGAAGTACACGAGGAGGCCCCAGGCAGCCAGATAGAGAATTCCGCGGCCGATGAAGAAGGGGACGTTCAGATACGGAGCCTTGTGTTTCAGGATCGGATCGTGAAGGACCTCCTCCGGCCGCGCCCACTCGTAGAGGCTCTTCAGGCCGAAGAGAAGCGGCACGAAGAAGAAGGCGACTAAGGGAAGAGTCCGCGTCGCGGACTCGAGCGGCCGCCGGATCGGAATGCCCCAGGAGCCGCCGGTCACGGTGCGCAGCATCAGGACCGCGAGGCTGCCGAGCGCGATGCCCGTCCAGAAGACGCACGCGAAGAGATAGGACCGGAAGAACTGTTGCGGCGAAAGCACGGCTCCGACCGCGCAGGCCATGAGCGCCACGACGCCGGTTCCCAGCAGCGGACGCCGAGCCCGCGTCAAAGCCTCGAGCAGAGTCTCGGAGTTCCTCATTGCGCGGCCTGCGGCTTCGATTCCGAGAACGGAAAGGGACGCGGCGGGGGAGTGGGGCGCGGAGCCGACGGAGGCACGACCGGCAGAGCCTCGAGGCGCGCGCGCTCTTCCGGCGGCGCATCCGAAAGCTTCGCGTTCTGGGAGAGTTGGAGCGCGCGGATATAGGCAACGATCGCCCAGCGGTCGGGGACGTCGATCTGGGCGGCGTAGTCCGGCATCGCGCCGAAGCCGTTGGTGACGACGTCGTAGAAGTGCCCCACCGGCGCGTCGCGAAGCCGGTCAATGTGGAAAGAGGGGGGAGGGCGATAGCCGCGCTTGACGACCATCCCGCCGCCGCCGCCGGTGCGGTCGTGGCAGGGCGCGCAGTAGATGTCGTACCGCTCGCGTCCCCGGCTGAGTAGCCGGGGGCTGACAGCGATCGGAAGGTCGGTCACGAGGGACTTCCCGTCCGGCGACGTGCCCCGGTAGAAGCGCGAATCGGCCCGCAGAAACCCTCGCGCGAGAGTGCCGTCGGGAAGCGGGCGCTCGTTGCGCGAGTCGGGGAAGAAATCGTTCTTTCCGAGCGGCTTGTACTTGGGCTGGTTGTACATCTCCTGGCGACACCCAGACAGCAGGGCCAGCATCGCGGCCATCGCGCCGGCGATGGCAATCCGGTCGACAGTTGACAGTCGACAGTCGACAGTCATTCCTCGACCTCGGAAACCACCGTGGCGCCTAAAGACTCCAGAAACTTCGCCGTCCTCTCCAGGTCGAACAAGGGATCCTTCGCTTCGATGCACAGAAAGAAGCGGTCCCGCGAAGCGAGGGCAAAGTGAGAGGCGTTGAAGATCGGGTGATAGGGCATGGGGAGGCCGTTCATTGCGATCATTCCGAGGACGGCGGCAAACGAGGCGAACAGGATCGTCAGCTCGAAGGTGATCGGAATGAAAGACGGCCAGCTGGCAAGAGGTTTTCCAGCGACGTTCAACGGATAGTGGATCACTGCGGAGAACCACTGCATCAGGAGCGCCGTGGCGCATCCGATCACTCCCCCCGCGAGGACAAGCAGGGGAAGTTTGGTCTTCGGCAGCTCCAGCGCATCCGTGAGCTCGGGGATCGGATACGGGCTGTAGGCGTCCATCGACCGATACCCGGCTTCCCGGGCCCGCCGAGCGGCCTCGACGACGGCCGTCGGACTCGCGTACTCGGCGACGAGTCCATAGAGAGCTCCCCGTTCGACCGGATGCGGGGCGCTCATGAGGGAGTCTCCGGGACGGCGTGGGAGGCGCGGGGCTCGCCCGCGACCTCCGCCTCGGGCACGAGCGTGCGCATCTCGAAGATCGAGATCATCGGCAGGAAGCGGATGAAGAGGAAGACGAGCGCCAGGAAGAATCCGATCGTGCCCAGAAAGAGAGACCAGTCCCAGATCGTCCCCGAGTACAGGCCCCAGGACGACGGGAGAAAGTCGCGATGGAGGCTCGTGACGATGATCACGAAGCGCTCGAGCCACATGCCGATCGAGACGACGAGCGCGAGAAGCCAGAGCGTGAGAGGGCTGCGGCGGACTCTCTCGAACCAGAGCAGCTGGGGCGACAGGATGTTGCAGAGGATCAGCGACCAGTAGTAGTGCTTGTAGGGTCCCGTCATCCGGTTCCAGATCGCGTACTGCTCGAACTTGTCTGCGCTGTACCAGCCCATGAAGGCTTCGATCACGTAGCCGTAGCCCACGATCAGGCCCGTCGCCAGCATGATCTTGGCCATGTTCTGCAGATGGCGCGACGTGATGAAGTCCTCCAGTCCGTACGCCCTGCGCAGCGGGATCGCGAGCAGGAGGACCATGGCGAAACCGGCGTAGATGGCGCCCGCGACGAAGTAGGGGGGAAAGATCGTCGCGTGCCAGCCGGGGATGATGCCGACCGCAAAATCGAAGCTCACGACCGTGTGGACGGAGATGACAAGAGGTGTCGCCAATCCCGCGAGCAGCAGGTAGGCCGTCTCGTAGCGGTGCCAGTGCATCGCGGATCCGCGCCAGCCAAGGGCGAGCATTCCGTAGAGAATCTGAAAACCCTTGCGCTTGGCGCGGTCGCGCAGCGTCGCCATGTCGGGGATCAGGCCGACATACCAGAAGAGTAGCGACACGGTCGCATACGTCGAGACCGCGAAGACGTCCCAGACGAGCGGGCTCCTCCATTGGGGCCAGAGTCCCATCGTGTTGGGGTAGGGCGCGAGCCAATAGGCGAGCCACGGCCGGCCCAGATGAAGGATCGGAAACATGCCTGCCTGCGCGACGGCGAAGAGCGTCATCGCCTCGGCGAAGCGGTTGATCGACGTGCGCCACTGCTGATGCAGGAGAAGGAGGATCGCGGAGATCAGAGTACCGGCGTGCCCGATCCCGATCCACCAGACGAAGTTGATGATGTCGAAGCCCCAGGCCACGGGCACGTTGATGCCCCAGATTCCGACCCCGCGGGCGAAGAGGTAGCAGACCGCGCCCAGAAAGAGCATCCAGAAGAGGAACGACACGAAGAAGCCGATCCACCAGAAGGCCGGGGTCTTCTTGGTCAGGACGATCGAAGAGATCTTGTCCGTCACCGAGGCGAACGTGTGGCCCGGCTTGAGAATCGAGGGATGCGTCCCGGTCCGGCGCTCGGTCATTTCTGCCCGGTCTCGCGGTCGAGCTCCGTGTGGGGGAACTCGGTAGAGACCTCGACCTTCAGCGCCGGATTCGGATTGCGAAGCGCGCCGAGATAAGTGGTGCGCGGCCGCGTGCCGAGCTCTTCTAAGAGCGAGTAGTTGCGCGGGTCGCGGCGCAGCTTCGAGACGCGGCTCTCGCCGTCGGCGAGGTCGCCGAAGACGATCGCCTGAGCCGGGCACGCCTGGGCGCAGGCCGGCGTGATCTCGCCGTCCCGCACGCGGCGATTCCCGATGTCCGCGTCGATCTTGGCGGAGGTGATGCGCTGGACGCAGTAGGTGCACTTCTCCATCACGCCTCGCCAGCGCACCGTCACGTCCGGATTGGCGAGCATCTTCATGCTGGGCGCGCGGAACTGCGTCGAGTAATGGTAGAAGTTGAAGCGCCGCACTTTGTAGGGACAGTTGTTCGAGCAGTACTTGGTCCCGACGCAGCGGTTGTAGACCATGTCGTTCAGCCCCTCGGCGCTGTGGACGGTCGCGGCGACGGGACAGACCTGCTCGCACGGGGCCTTCTCGCAGTGCATGCAGGGGACCGGCTGATAGAAGTGCTGCGGATTGGCCGGATCTCCTTCGTAGTAGTGGTCGATGCGCAGCCAATGCATCTCGCGCCCGCGGTGGACTTGGTCCTTGCCAACAATAGGGATATTGTTTTCCGCCTGGCAGGCGATCACGCAGGCGTTACAGCCGATGCAGGAGTTCAGGTCGATCGCCATCCCCCACGCGTAGGTGTCGGAGGGGTAGTGGGGGTAGAGAGTCATCTCCGGCGCAACGGGCTTCTCGTGCTCGTAGACGAACTTGGGATTGCGCCGGAAGTCCTCGACCGTAGCGGCCCGGACGATCTCTCGCCCCTCCATGTTCTGGTGGAGCTGCGTGCAGGCGAGATCGCGGCGCTCGCCGGTCTTTGTGAGCTCGACCCCGGAGCCCCACCAGGGCGTGGTGGACGGACGGATCCGATAGGCGTCGAAACCGGATCCGTTGCCAAAGTGCCCGGCGCGGGTACGGCCGTAACCGAGGTACACGGTGACGGAATTGTCCGGCAGTCCTGGCTCGATCCACACCGGCGCGCGCACGCTCGCTCCGCGGTACGTGAGATCGACGAGGTCTTCCTTCTGGAGTCCCAGATGCTGCGCGGTCGCGAGGGAAAGCAGCGCCGCGTTGTCCCAGGTCAGCTTCGTGATCGGGTGGGGGAGCTCCTGGAGCCAGCCGTTGTTGGCGAACCGGCCGTCGTAAATTTTCGGATCGGGGCGGAAGACGATCTCGAGAGATGAGGCCGGGGCGCTGGGCACTGGGCGCTCCCCGCTGGTGGGCGGTTCGTCGAGCGGCTCGGAGGTGATCTCCGCCGGATTCTTCCGGGCGGCGGCGGTCTTTGCGGCGCGAGGCGCGAACGCGGTGCCCTCGATGACGCCGTCGTGCAGGGCCTTGCGCCAGCTCGACTCGAAGTTCCCCTTCATCTGATTCTGCCAGGTCGCGCGCACGAGCTCGTAGCCGGACCTCTCCGGGTTCGGTGAGAACGCGGCGAGGACCTCATGCGCGGACTTGCCGTCGTAGAGCGGCGCGATCAAGGGCTGAACGATCGAGGCCGTTCCGTCGAAGGCGCGGGCGTCGCTCCAGGACTCCAGATAGTGAGCGGCCGGAACGTGCCAGTGACAGCCGACGGAGGTCTCGTCTTGATAGAGAGACTGGTGAACCCGCAGCTTCACCTTCTCGAGTGCAGCGCCAAACTTCAGATCCGCCGGCGCGTCGTAGACGGGGTTGCCGCCGAGCATCACGAGCGTCGAGACGTGCCCCGCATTCATGTCTTTCACGAGCTCGAACAGATCGATCATCTGAGAACCCGGCTTCGCTTCGATCGGGTCGATCGCGAAGATCGTCTCGCCCCAGTTGTTGAGCGCCGCGTTCATCGCGTGCGCGAGAGCGTGAACCGCGGGGGACTCCGTTTCCCCCGCAAGAACCAGGCTCTTGCCCCGGTGCGCGGAGAGGTCGCTGACGAGCGCGATTAGGAAGGGATCTTTGGCGAACGCGGATCCGCCAGTCACTCCGGACCCGCCCAGCGCTCCGGCGAGCGCATTCACGAACGCGTCCATCTCGCCTGCCCGCGTCGGTCGGCGGTGATCCGCATTGGCGCCGGTGACGCTCGCGCTCGACTCGACGACATAGAGCCGGACTCCCGGTCCCCCCGCTTCAAGCTCGCGGCGCCTGGCCGCGAAGTCCCGCGCGTGCTTCAGGTGGCCCGGGCCGCAGGCGAGGAAGTCCGCTCCGAGCGACAGGATCACCTCCGCGCGGTCGACTCGAGGAAGGACGTCCACGTCGACACCGAAGAAGGAGCGCGCGCCAGC
Source organism: Acidobacteriota bacterium (assembly GCA_046728075.1). Taxonomy (GTDB): domain Bacteria; phylum Acidobacteriota; class Thermoanaerobaculia; order UBA5066; family Gp7-AA6; genus JBKPDV01. Next base: position 11,774 of record JBKPDV010000239.1, read on the forward strand.
GAACGCGGCGTCGCGATTGACGGGTTCCCAGGAGATCCACTTCGACGCGGGAAACTCCCGTGCGATCTCGTCCATCTGGGCGATGAGAGTGGGTGAGCAGACGGTCTCGGTCACGAAGCGCAGCCCCGCGCCGCGCGACGGGCGCTCGGCCTCGAGCGCGAGCCGCATGGCGCCCAGGAAGGCGGGCCACGGCCGAATTTCGTCCAGATACGTCAGCGTCTGAGACCTGTCCGGATCATAGAGGCCGTAGAGAGACGCCTGCGCAAAGGAGTCGGAGGCGCCGAGGCTCGCGGGATGGAGAGGATTTCCCTCGGCCTTCGTCGGCCGCCCCGTATGACTCTCGATCAGAAGCCCCGTCGCCCTGCCCGAGAGCGTCATCGACGTGGCGAAAAAGAGAGGCTTACCTCCTGGAATGACTTCCTCGGGCTGCCGCACGTAGGGCACGATCTTTTCCGCCGGCTGGCGGGTGCACGCCGTCAGTCCCGCGAGCGCGAAAGAGACGCCGAGGAACTTGAAGAGATCCCGCCGGTCGAGGCCCATCGCGGAGGCTACGATCTCCTCCGACGATTCGCCCCGCAGGAACCGCTCGAACTCCGGCGTCCCCGCCAGCTCCTCGAGGCTCCGCCAGTACGTCGGGCTCTCTCCACCAGGATGCACAGGAAGCGAACGATTCTCCTGACTCACAATCCCGGCGCCCTTCCTTCCTCTTTCGACTGTCGACTGTCGACTGTCGACTGTCGACTCTTCCCTACCTGTGGCACGTCGAACAACTCTCCAACACCGCGCGACTCCGCAGGTTGTAAGCCCTCACCAGAGCGCGGCCGTATTCCTCGCGGTCGATCCCCTCGGGCGGGCTCCAGCCCATCGTGAACACCTCTTCTTTGGGCCGGATGAAGCGTTCCGGATGGCGGTGGCACTCCAGGCACCATCCCATCTGAAGGCGCGCGGCCTGAAAGACGAGCGGCATCCGATCGACCCGCCCGTGGCAGGTCTCGCAGCCGATTCCCTTGTTGACGTGGATCGAGTGGTCGAAATACGCGAAGTCCGGAAGGTCGTTCACGCGCGTCCACTCGAGCGAGCGCCCGGTGCGAAAGCTCTCCCGCACCGGCTCGAGATAGGGGCTTTGCGCCCAGATCTGCGAATGGCAGTTCATGCACGTCTTCGTCGGCGGGATTCCGGCGAAGGCCGCCTTCTCGACGGTGGTATGGCAGTAGCGGCAGTCGATCCCGATCCCGCCGACGTGATGGGCGTGGGAAAACTGCACGGGCTGATCGCGCGCGACGTTCTGCTGCGTGGTGTAGGGAGAAGCCTCGAGGTCGTAGAACATCCAGAGCATCAGACCGAAGACCGCGACCGCGCCGAAGATCGAGACGCGCGAAATCGTGTTGGTGGAGCGATGGAATATCTGCGCCATCAGATTCGGCCGCCAAGCCGGCGGTAGTCTAGTTCACCTCCCGACGCGGCAGGAACACAATCGACTCTCCCTCAACAGTTCCTTCCCCACTCTGTCGTCTTGCGCGGCGAGAGCGAAACCGGCAAGGATGTCCGTATGGGAAAGGACACGGCGACCGCGCTGGAGATCGCGGGCCGCGAGGTGGTGATCACGAACCCGGAGAAGGTGTTCTTTCCTCGAGCCGGCTACACGAAGCTGGACCTGGCGAAGTATTACGCGGCGGTCGCCGACGGGGCTCTTCGCGGGATCGCGGGGCGTCCGATCGTCTTGAAGCGCTACGTCAACGGCGCGGAGAAGGAGCCGTTCTTCCAGAAGCGGGCCCCCGAACAGCACCCGGACTGGGTCGAGACGGTCGAGCTCGCCTTCCCGTCGGGAAGGACGGCACGGGAGGTCGTCGTGCACGACGCGGCGCAGCTCTTGTGGATCGTCAACCTCGGGTGCATCGATCTGAATCCTCACCCGGTGCGCGCCGATGATCTCGAGCATCCCGACGAGCTCCGCGTCGATCTCGATCCCGGTCCGGGCGTGCGCTGGGAGGACGTGTGGCGCGTGACGTTGATCGTCCGCGACGTGCTCGAGGAGAACGGCCTCGTCGGGTGGCCCAAAACGTCCGGATCGCGCGGCATGCACGTCAACGTTCGCGTCGAGCGGCGCTGGAGCTTCGGCCAGGTGCGGCGTGCCGCGCTGGCTCTGGCCCGCGAGGTGGAGCGGCGCGCGCCCGAGAAGGCGACCAGCAAGTGGTGGAAAGAGGAACGCCACGGCGTCTTCCTCGACTACAACCAGAACGCGAAGGATCGCACGGTCGCGTCGGCCTGGTCGGTGCGGCCCACGCCCGACGCCCGTGTGTCGATGCCGCTCGAATGGAGCGAGGTCGCCGGCTGCGATCCCGCGGCGTTCACATTGGCGACCGCGCCGGCGCGTATGGCCTCCCGCGGCGACGCTTCGGCGGCGATCGACGCCGCCGCGGGATCGCTCGACAAGCTGCTGGAGCTTTCCGCCGCGCAGGAAGCCTCGGGTCTGGGGGACGCGCCCTGGCCCCCCCACTACAGGAAGCAGGGGGACGAGCCGCCGCGCGTCGCGCCCTCCCGACGGAAAAGGGCGACCGCAAAACCGAAAGGCGTCGGCCGACGCCAGTCGACCCAACCGCTCATCACTGTCGCGAACGCGAGGCATAGGGAAGACGCCCTCGCCGGCCTCGAACGTTGGAAGGCGCGGCATCCCGAGGCTGCGGCGCTCTTGAAAGAAGACGACGTCCTCGTCGACTCGATGCGCGGCCGATCCAGCACCTGGACGCGCATCCGGATCAACCTGCGCCACGTTCCGGAGGTCGAACGCCCTGCAGAGGAGCCGCCCGATCCCGACTACGATCCCTGGCGCGCATTTCGCTCCGGCGGCCGGGGCCCCTCTGCTTCGAAATGACTGCAGGTCGACGGGCGAACGCCCGCGTTTCTGGCTGATAGCTGACAGCTGACAGCTAACCCCCGCGGCCTCCCCGCGCGCCGAAGACGCGCTCCAGCTCGTAGGCGGGCGTGACCTCCAATTGGTCGTATCGGCAGTCTTTCGGTGGCTTGTCGGGACGCCAGCGCACGAACTGCGAGGCGTGCCGGAAGCGCGTCCCCTGCATGTGGTCGTACGCGACCTCGCAGACGCGCTCGGGCCGCAGCGGCTCCCAGCTTAAGTCCTTGCCGCGATTCCAGCGGCTGGTCGCGCCGGGCAGGCGCTGCCCCTTCGCGGCGGCTTCGTCCTGTGCCTGTGCCCAGTCGCGCCAGGGATGGTCTTCGAGCGCATTCTCTCGCAGGGGCGCGAGCTCTTCGACGAGCTTCCTGCGCGTTTCATTGGTGAATGCGGCGGCGACGCCGACGTGGTGCAGGGTGCCCTCGTCGTCGTAGAGGCCGAGCAGGAGCGAGCCGACCATCGTGCCGGCGCCGTTCTTGTGCCAGCGGAAGCCCGCGACCACGCAGTCGGCCGTGCGCGTGTGCTTGACCTTGATCATGGTGCGCTCGCCGGCGCGATACGGTTGATCGAGACGCTTGGCCATGACTCCGTCCAGGCCGGCGCCCTCGAAACGCCGGAACCAGTCCTGCGCAAGCGCGCGATCGCGCGTGGCCGGAGAGAGGTGCACGGGCGGCGCCGCGCACGCGAGTAACTTCTCGAGCCGTTCTCGCCGAGCCGCGAGCGGAATTTCGCGCAAGTCCTCGTCTTCAAACGCGAGGAGATCCCACGCGACGTAAGAAGCGGGCGTCTGTTCGGCCAGGAGCTTCACGCGCGACGCGGCCGGATGAATGCGCAGAAGCAGCGCCTCGAAGTCGAGCCCGCCGGCCCCGACGATGACGATCTCACCATCGAGAACACAGCGCGCGGGCAGCGCCGCGGCGAGCGGGGCGACGAGCTCGGGAAAGTATCGGTTCATCGGTTTCTCGTCGCGGCTCTGCAGCAGGATCTCCTCCCCGTCGCGAAAGACCAGCGTCCGAAAGCCGTCCCACTTCGGCTCGAACTGCCAGCCCTCGCTTCCAGGCAGCGCGTCCGCCGCGCTGGACAACATCGGCGCAAGCGGCGGAGCAAAGGGCAGGGCCATGGCCCCAATCCTAGATCGTCCGCGGCCCCTCGTTCCCTCGCGAGAAACCCGAAGGCACTTCTGCTACGCCGACACCGTCACAGTCCGGGTCGCGGCGCGCGAAGTCTCCCGAAGTAACCAAGGGAGGAGGCGCGCGCCGCGGGAGCGGAGCACTGCGCGAGCGACGAGGCGGGCGGTCGAGGCCCTTTGGCCGACCCGACCGCCGGCGGCCGTAGCCGCGGCGCTGGCGCGGTGCGGAGCGACGGTTACAGCCAGCCGCCGCGGAAGCCGGCCTTTCGCAGGCCGTCGGCGATGTAGCGGCAGCCGCGCATCAGACTCCAGACGAAGTCGTTTCGGGCGTTCTCGATCATCAGAACGATCGGGCCCTCGTTCAGGCCCAGGATCCAGGGCGAGACCCATCCCTCTTCGTGCTTCGTCCTGTCGGGAAAGGTCGGGTTGAAGCTCGCCTCCAGGCCGTAGATCTGGCGATCCTTCAGTTTGATCTCGTGGATGAAGTGTCGGAGCGTGTCGGAGACTCGTTCCGGCGCGAAGGGGAGAGAGGTCACCACGGCCCAGGGAGAGATCGTGCCGTCGTCCGGCCCGAACGGGGCTCCCCGCCCGCAGTATCCGAAGAAGTCGCGCTCGACGCCGTCAATCATCAGGGTGGCCGGCCCGGGACCATCGCTCGCCGTGATGCCCCAGCAGGCGCGGCTGTAGTGGGCAAAGCCTTTCGGGTTGCGGACCGCGTACTCCTGGTGGATGAGCGTCGCGCGCCGGGTGTTCTGAAAATAGTCGAGCTGATATTTGCGCATGAAGTCGTCCTGGACCTCGCGCAAGTCGATCCAGGCCTGGGGAAGCTGGTGAATGAAGAGCGGCCCCGCGTACAGGTACTCGATTCCGTACACCTTCTTCCACGAATAGGTGGAGGCCCAGGCGGCGTAGCTCTCCGGCGGGATCGGGTGGGTCGGGGAGCCCAGGGCGAGCAGGTAGAGAAGCAGGGCTTCGCTGTATCCCTGATAGCGGTAGGAAAGGAATCCCGTCTCGGGTTTCCATCCCTGCGAAAGCGTGGCGCGCCGATTCAGCGCCCAGTTCCAGTCCACGCGGCGATAGAGCGCGTCGGCCGTCTTTCGGATCTTCGCTTCCGTCGGGTCGTCTCGATCGAAGTATTGCGCGGCCGAAAGCGCTCCCGCGACGAGCAACGCCGTGTCCATGGTCGAAAGCTCGCTCTCCCAGGTGCGGAGGCCGGTCTTCAGGTCCAGGAAGTGGTAGTAGAAGCCGCGATAACCCGTGGATTCCGCCTCGCGTCCCAGCGGGCTCGCGTAGTAAAAGGAGTGCGCTGCGGCGACTCGCCGGGCGGCCTCT
>JBKPDV010000240.1:0-24509 GCA_046728075.1 Acidobacteriota bacterium
GAGATCACGCCGATCGAGCCCGGCCGGTGGATCCGGCCCGGCATGATCCCGATCTTGCACTCTCCCGGCGTGATGATGCCGGGGCAGTTGGGTCCGATCAGCCGCACCGATCGCCCGCCCGCGTTGACGCCCGCGAGAAACGCCTTCGCCCGGATCATGTCGGCCGTCGGGATTCCTTCCGTAATGCAGGCGATGATCGCGACGCCCGCGTCCGCGGCTTCGACGACGGCGTCTGCCGCAAACGGCGGCGGCACGAAGATCATAGAGGCATTGGCGCCCGTGGCGGCGACGGCGTCGGCTACGGTGTTGTAGACGGGAATCCCTTCATGAGTTGTACCTCCCTTGCCCGGAGTCACGCCGGCCACGACCTGCGTCCCGTAGTCGCGGGAGGCCAACGCGTGGAACGTCCCCTCGCGGCCGGTGAGGCCCTGGACAAGCAGCCGCGTGGACTTGTTGACCCAGATGCTCATTGGGAACAGGCGCTGGGCGCTGGGCGCTGGGCGCTCGGCGCTAGGCGAAGGGCGAAGGGCGAACGGCGAAAGGCGGGCCGACACGTCAGCGTCAGCTTCATCGGGTCGCCTCGACTGCCTTCTTCGCGGCGTCGGCGAGACCTTCGGCTGGAGTGATCTTGAGGCCCGACTCGCGCAGGATTCTCTTTCCCTCGTCCACGTTGGTTCCCTCGAGCCGCACGACCACCGGAGTCGCGAGGCCCATTTCCCGGACGGCCGCCACGACTCCCTTGGCGATGATGTCGCAGCGCATGATGCCGCCAAAGATATTGATCAGGATCGCCTTGACGTTCTTGTCCGAGAGGATGATGCGGAAAGCGTTCTTGACCTGCTCCTCCGTGGCTCCGCCCCCGACATCGAGAAAGTTCGCGGGCTCTCCGCCGGCAAGCTTGACCAGGTCCATCGTCGCCATCGCGAGACCGGCGCCGTTGACCATGCATCCGACGTTGCCGTCCAGCTTGATGTAGTTCAACCCGTACTTCGACGCCTCGACCTCCAGCGGGTCCTCCTCATCGAGATCCCGCATCTCCTTGATCTCTGGATGGCGAAAGAGAGCGTTGTCATCGAAGTTCATCTTGGCGTCGAGCGCCAGGACGTCGCCGGCTTTCGTGACGAGAAGCGGATTGATCTCCGCCAGGGAAGCGTCCGTATCGGCGTAGGCTCGAAAGAGCGCCTGCAGAAAAGCGGTCCCTTTTTTGAAACTCTCGCCGGAGAGTCCGAGCGCGAAGGCGAGCTTCCGCGCCTGAAACGGGAACATCCCGAGGGACGGGTCGATCGGTTCCCTCACGATCGCCGTCGCGTCTTTCGCCGCGACCTCTTCGATCTCCATGCCGCCGAACTTCGAGGCCATCATCGAGGGCAGGCCCTTCGAGCGGTCGAGGGTCACCCCCAGATAGAGCTCGCGATCGATGTCGAGCGCTTCCTCGACGAAGACCTTCTTGACGACGCGGCCCTGCGGCCCCGTCTGAGGCGTGACGAGAGTCATCCCGAGAATCGATTTCGCCAGCGCGTACGCCTCTTCCGGGTCCTTCGCGAGCTTGACGCCGCCCCCCTTGCCCCTTCCTCCGGCGTGGATCTGCGCTTTGACGACCGCGCGGCCGCCGAGTCGTTTGGCGATCTCCCGGGCGTCGGCGGGATTGTCCGTCACTTCGCCGCGCGGCACAGCGACGCCGTAGCGAGCGAGGATCGATTTGGCCTGATATTCGTGGACTTTCATGCGCGGCGGCGGATTATACGGGACGGTCGGGAATCGGGAATCGGGAAACGAAGGCGGCAGCGCTCGACGACCGGCGGCTCTTCCGGTAGCCTCTCAAGGAAAACGTATGCATCCTTGGAAGATTGTGTCGATCGGCGGGATTCTTGTCTCGGGGGTGTTCGCAGCCTCCGCAAGACCGGGGCCCCGACCCGCGCTTGCGCAGCCCTCCGACGCCGGCTGGCAGGCCAAGGTCGACCCCTGGGTCCTCGCCCGAGCGTCGGAGGGGCGCGCCGACTTTCTGGTTTTCTTGAGTGATCAAGCCGATCTCGCCGGTGCCGAGAAGTTGGCGACCAAGGCGGAGAAGGGAGCCTGGGTCTTTCGCCGGCTGAGTGACGCCGCGCGGTCTTCGCAGCCTCCGGTTCTCGCGGCGCTGGATGCTTTGGGCGCCAAACATCGATCCTTTTGGGTCGCCAACATGATCCAGGTCGAGGGTGGTCTCGCCACGGTCGCGGCGATGGCAAACCGAAGCGACGTGGCCCGAGTCTCCGCGAATCCGCGCGTTGCCTTTTCCGAGCCTCTGCCCGCAGACGCCGCCCGCGTCGCTTCGCTGACGACGATCGAGTGGAACGTGCAGCAGATCCGCGCTCCACAGGTCTGGGCAGCTGGTTTCACGGGCCAGGGCATCGTCGTCGGCGGCGCGGACACGGGTTACCAATGGAACCATCCCGCCCTGATCAACAAGTACCGGGGCTGGAACGGAGTGAGCGCCGACCACAACTACAACTGGCACGATGCGATCCACAGCGACGGCGGATTTTGCGGGCCCGACTCGCCGGCGCCCTGCGACGACAACGTTCACGGGTCTCACACAATGGGCACGATGGTCGGGGACGACGGCGCCGGCAATCAAATCGGGGTCGCGCCGGGAGCCAAATGGATCGGCTGTCGAAATATGGACCAGGGCAACGGGACGCCGGCCACCTACAGCGAATGTTTCCAGTGGTTCATCGCTCCGACGAACTCGAGCGGACTGAACCCCGACCCATCCAAATCCCCTCACGTGATCAACAACTCCTGGGCTTGCCCGCCGAGCGAAGGCTGCACCGACCCCAACGTGCTCGAGACAGTCGTCGAGAACACGCGCGCCGCGGGGATCGTTGTCGTGGTCTCGGCCGGCAACGGCGGCCCCGGCTGCAGCTCGGTCTCGGATCCGCCCGCGATCTACGCCGCTTCTTTCAGCGTCGGCGCCACCGACATGACCGACACCATTGCGAGCTTCAGCAGCCGAGGCCCGGTCACCGTCGACGGGAGCGGCCGTCCAAAACCGGACCTCTCCGGACCGGGAGTTTTGGTGCGCTCGTGCAATCGCAACAGCGGATATAGCGTCTTCAGCGGGACGAGCATGGCCGGGCCTCATGTCGCGGGCACGGTCGGCCTGGTTCTCTCCGCAGCCCCGAATCTGATCGGCCAGGTCTCGGCGATCGAGAACCTTCTCAAAACGACATCGGTTCCACCCACAACGAGTCAGAGCTGCGGCGGGGTTGCCGGGAGCCAGATCCCCAACAACACCTATGGCTGGGGACGCGTGGACGCTCTCTCGGCAGTCCAGGCTGTGACCTCGGCCGCGTCGCTCTACACGGTGACGCCCTGTCGATTGCTCGACACACGCGATCCCATCGGCACCTGGGGAGGGCCGGCGCTTTCCGCGGGGTCGGATCGAACCTTTCCGATCGCCGGCCGATGCGGGATTCCGGCCGGCGCCAAGGCCGTCTCGGTCAATGTCACCGTGACGGGCCCAACGAGCCCGGGCTTCCTGACGCTCTACCCGGGCGCCACGGCCTTGCCATCAGTCTCCACGATCAATTACAGCCCCGGGCAGACGCGCGCGAACAACGCGGTCATCAGGCTCGGGACCGCGGGCGATCTGACCGCGCGTTGCGGGCAAGGCAGCGGCACCGCGAACCTGGTGCTCGACGTCAACGGGTATTTTCAGTAAGAAGAAAACTCGTCTCTACGTGCCGAACAGTTTCTTCAGTCCCTGAAGAGTGCACGCCCGGTAAATCTCGGCGATCGCGGTCGTCAGGGGAATGGACTTGGGACAGGCGCGGACACAATTCTGGGCGTTGCCGCAATCGTCGACGCCGCCGTCGCCCATGAGCGCTTCGATCCGTTGCGCCGCGTTCATGGCTCCGGTGGGGTGGGAATTGAACAAGCGGGCCTGGGCGATCGCCGCGGGGCCGATGAAATTCGAACGGTCGTTGACCTGCGGGCAGACATCCAGGCAGTTGCCGCACGTGATGCACTGGGAGTAGTGGTAGGCGATCTCGCGCTCCGGCTCCGGCATGCGCGGCCCCGGGCCGAGGTCGTAGGTTCCGTCGATGGGGATCCACGCCTTCACGCGCTTCAAAGCGTCGAACATCTGGCCGCGGTCCACCGACAGGTCGCGCAACACGGGAAACTTTCCGAGGGGCTCGAGCCGAACCGGCTGTTCGAGCGTATCGATCAAGGCGGTGCAGGCCATGCGGGAGACTCCATTGATCCGCATCGCGCAGGACCCGCAGACCTCTTCCAGACAAGCGCGGTCATAGACCACCGGCGACGTGGGCTTGCCCTGGCGGGTCTTCGGATCTTTCGCGATCTCCATCAGCACCGAGATCACGTTGTGCCGCGGCGTGTAAGGGATCTCGTATTCCTCCCAATACGGGTTGGAATTGGGTGAGTCCTGGCGCTTGACGTCCAACCGAATCGTCGAACTCATTGAGCCTCATTATGGGGCGAAGGGCGAACGGCGAAGGGCGAACGGCGACGTTCGAGGGAAACCGCTAGAGAACCGAGCATTTGCCGTTCTCGAGTCAGTCGATTGCGGAGCTGCAATCCCGATTCGCCAGGGATCAACGCCTGATCTTCGGCGAGCCAAAGGAGGGACTCCAATTCAGCGCACGAGCCAAGCGCCACGGAGACGAAATGTTGGAACTCCTTGCTACCGCGGCGATGGAACCCTTCGGCGATGTTCGAGGGAATGGAGATCGCGGCTCTTCTGATCTGCGCCGTTAAGCCGAAAGCTTCCTCGCGCGGAAAACCGCGGGTAATCAAATAGACCGATCGAACGATTTCGCGGCCCTCTTGCCAGACGCGAAGATCCTGAAATGCGGAGGCCCGCTTTTGACTGTCGCCCTTCGCCTTTCGCCTTTCGCCGTTCGCCATCAGTATTTCCGGGCCCGCGGCTTGATCAACGACGTATCCACGGGGCGATACGTGATCTTCGGTCCGTCGGGCGTGTGTTCGGCGATCGTGGTCTTCAGGAAGTTGGCGTCGTCGCGCGGCAGGGCGTTCTCGTCGACGATGCCCTTGGAGAGATCGCGGACCTTGTAGTGGGCCCCGCGCGACTCGTCGCGCAGGAGGGCGCCGTGCGTCATGACGCGGGCGAGGACGAGCATGTTGCGCAGCTGGTTGATGAAAGAGAGCTCTCGATTCGCATAGGTCCCGCTGTCGGTCAGGCCGACGTTCTTCCAGCGCTCTTCCAGCTCCACGAGCTTGTTTTCGGTCTCCCGCAGCTTTCCGTTTTCGCGGATGACCGTCACGTTGTCGGTCATCCAGTCCCCCATTTCCTCCGCGAGCCGGTGCGGGTTCTCGGCCCCGGACATCCCCGCGATTCTCGAGAACTCCGCCTGCCAGCGCTGGCTCGCCGCCTCGAAGGCGCCGTCGGCCGCGGCAAGCTTGCTCCCGGTCTCCCGGCTGTAGCGGACCATCGCGGGCCCGCCGATCTTGCCCGCATAGAGGCAGGAGACGAGCGAGTTCGCCCCGAGGCGATTGCCGCCGTGAATCGAGAAGTCGACCTCACCTCCGGCGAAGAGACCGGGGACGTTGGTCGCCTGGTTGCGGGGGGACGTTTCGTCGAGCATTCCGCTCTTCTCGTCCTTGGCGAAATCGACCCAGAGGCCGCCCATGGAATAGTGCATCCCGGGGAATACCTTCATCGGCACGACGCGCGGGTCGTCGCCCACGAACTTCTCATAGATTTCCAGAATGCCGCCGAGCTTGACGTCGAGCTCCTTTTTCGGGATGTGCGTCAGGTCGAGATAGACCTGGCGCTGGCCGCCGACGCCGTAACCCAAGAGACAGACCTGAAAGATCTCCCGCGTCGCGATGTCGCGCGGCACGAGGTTGCCCAGAGAAGGATATTTCTCTTCGAGAAAGTACCAGCGCTCCGCCTCAGGAATCGACCGAGGATCTCGCGTGTCTTTCTGCTGGCGGGGAACCCAGACGCGTCCCCCTTCCCCGCGCGCCGACTCGGACATCAGGCGCAGCTTGTCGCTGCCCGGAATCGCCGTCGGATGAACCTGGATGAACTCGCCGTTGGCGTACCACGCCCCCTCCTGATAAGCGACCGAGGCGGCAGTCCCGGTGTTGATGACCGAGTTGGTCGAGCGACCAAAGACGATTCCGGGCCCACCGGTCGCGAGCATGACGGCGGTCGCCGGAAAGGTCTCGATCTTTCCCGCGTACCAGTCCAGGGCGACGATCCCGCGGCAGTTGCCGTCGGCGTCGCGCACGAGCCCCAGGAACTCCCACATCTCGTACTTGCGCACGAGCCCGGCCACTTCGTGCCGCCGGACTTGCTCGTCCAGCGCATAGAGCAGTTGCTGGCCGGTCGTCGCTCCGGCGAACGCCGTCCGGTGGTGCTTGGTCCCGCCGAAGCGCCGGAAGTCCAGCAGGCCCTCCGGGGTCCGGTTGAACATCACGCCCATCCGGTCGAGCAGATTGATGATGCCGGGCGCGGCGTAGCACATGGCCCGCACGGGAGGCTGGTCGGCCAGGAAGTCGCCGCCGTAGATCGTGTCGTCGAAGTGAATCTCGGGAGAGTCTCCTTCGCCTTTGGTGTTGACGGCGCCGTTGATCCCCCCCTGCGCGCAGACGGAGTGGCTGCGTTTGACGGGCACGATCGAGAAGAGGTCCACGGACATGCCCATCTCCGCGGCGCGCACGGTGGCCATCAGGCCCGCCAAGCCGCCACCCACGATCAGAATGCGCTGGTCGGTCATGAGGGAACCTTCGGGCCGGGACTCGGGACTGGGGACTGGGGACTCGAAGCGGGAACACCTCTTCGCACGAGCTGGGCGAGGCTCGGCGCTTCCCCGAGTTCCGAGTTCCGAGTCCCGAGTCCAGTCCTCATATCCGGAACGCGGAAATGCTCCGCACTCCGATGAACGACAGAATCACGAACACGATCGCCGAAACGAACATCATTCGCCGCTGCGCCTTCGGGCCGAGGGTCAGCCCCCAAACGATGGAAAAGGACCAGATGCCGTTGGCCAGGTGAAAGGTCGCCGAGAGAATCCCCGCGATGTAAAAAGCATAGATCCAGGGATTCGCGACGGCCGCCTGCACCTGCCGGAAGAGATCGAGGCTCTCATGATCGTGGAGTTGAACCAGCCGCGTCGTCCAATAGTGAAACAGGATGAACGCGAAGACGATCACTCCGGTTGCTCGCTGGAGAAAATACATGCCGTTGCGAAAATAGGGATTGCGAATCACGTTGGGCTTCGCCGTGCTCGTGATGAACAGGCCGTAGATCCCGTGGAAGAGAAGCGGGATGGCGATGATGACGATCTCGGCCGCCACGGCGAACGGCATCTCCTGGAGATGGCGGGTCATCGCGTTGTAGGCATCCGCGCCTCGCGTGGCCTGAAAGTTCTCATAGAGATGGAAGGCGAGGAACCCGCCGATCGGCACGATCCCCGAAAGAGAATGGAGTCGGCGCAGCCAGAAGTGCCGGTCCGCCGGCTGGGACCCCGTCGCCGACTCGGTCATACCTTCAGGATCTGAAACAGGTCGCGCACCGCTTTGGCGGATTTCTCGAGCGCGGCGCGCTCCTCGGCGGTCAGAGCGATTTCGATGACCCGCTCGGCGCCCCTGCTGCCGAGAACGACCGGGACCCCGAGGTACACGTCCTTCATCCCGTACTCCCCCTGCAGGTACGCCGCGCAGGGCAGGATCTTCTTCTTGTCTCTCAGAACCGAGTCCACCATTTCCACGACGGCTGCCGAGGGCGCGTACCAGGCGGATGTCTTCAGCAGATTGACGATCTCGGCGCCTCCGTCGCGGGTTCGCTGGACGATTGCGTCGAGCTTCTCCTTGGGCAGGAGCTCCGTCACCGGCACTCCTCCCACCGTGGAGTAGCGCGTGAGCGGGACCATCGTATCGCCATGCCCCCCCAGCACGAAGGCGTGCGTCGACTCGACGGAGACGCCGAGCGCTTCCGCCAGAAACCAGCGCATCCGCGAGGAGTCGAGGATGCCGGCCATTCCGAAAACGCGTTCCCGCGGCAGACCCGAGACGCGGCGGGCAACCTCACACATGGCGTCGAGAGGGTTCGAGACGATGATCAGGATCGCGTCCGGAGACCCGGGAAGGACCTTTCGCACGACGTCGGCCACGATCCCCGCGTTGATCGTCACGAGATCATCCCGGCTCATCCCGGGTTTTCGCGGCACGCCCGCCGTGATCACCACGACCTGAGACCCGCCAGTGATGTCGTAGGCATTGGAGCCCGTCAGCTTCGCGTCGAAGCGCTCGACCGGAGCCGACTCCATGATGTCCAGCGCCTTACCCTGAGGAACTCCCTCGATGATGTCGACGAGAGCGACGTCGGCGATCTGCTTTTCGACGAGGCGTTGCGCTGTTGTTGCGCCAACGTTTCCGGCGCCGACGACAGTGACTCGGTGCGGCATGCGACCGGAATCTTATCCGAAGTATCCGCAGGGACCTGGTGCGTCCGCATCAGAGGGCGGTTACAATCGCAAGAGGCTCCGATGCGGCAAGTGACCCCTCCCACAGCCCCATGACCGACCGCCCCGAATACAAGAATCATCCTCTCTGGAACGATGCGATGGCCTTGACTCGCGAGGCCTACCAGATAGCCGATCGCGTCCGTTCGATGTCGCCGGAGATCTCCCGGCGTCTGCGCAAGGCGGCGGTTTCGGTGCCGGCCCACGTGGCGAGCGCGCTCTGCGCGCCGGAGAGGAGGGTGGAGCACATGCTTGCGGCGCGGGGTGCCCTGGCGGAGCTCTCCCGGCAGGCGCTCGGCGCGGGAACCGACGGAAGTGACGCCGTCGCGCAGCGGGCGGAGGACCTCGATCGTCTGATTCTCTTCGAGTTCGGGGCCGCGGAGGTCGTGTCGTAACCCCCGCGTCGCCTCGTCGCTGGCTCTGGGTCGGTTTGGCGCTCGTTCTCGTGGGCGTCGCGGCTGCTTTCTGGTTTCCCAGCTGGTGGGAAGGTCGGCTCTACCGGGAAACCGAAGCCATCGCCGGGGTGGGCGCCAAAGTCCTTCCCGGCTCTGCCGGGGAAGCGCGCCGGAAAATCGATCCGGGCATGCTCTCGGACAAAGCCGTCGCGGCGATTGGAAAACCGTCGCTCTCCGTTCACACGGACGGCAGCTCGACCCACGATATCTGGACCTACTATTACGCCGACGGAACCATGACGGTGAACCTGACCGACGGCGCCATCGTGCGCATCTCCACGGACTTCCACCCTCCGGTGATCCCGACGAGTCGCCGGCACTGAGCGCGCCGGCTCCATTTGTGATTGGTGATTGATGATTTGTGATTTCGGAAGACGCGAAGCGGCTCCAATCGCAAATCACAAATCACAAATCACCAATCGTCGAGGAGGGAGAAGACTTTTCAAGAGAGCATGAGCGTCAGTCCAGCCTCTCGTGAGCCCTCCATCCGCGTCGTCATGATGCCGAAGGATACGAACGCTCACGGCACGATTTTCGGCGGGGTGATCCTCTCTTACATCGACCAGGCCGCCGCCGTAGAAGCCAAGCGGAACGGGGGCGGCTTCATCGTGACCGTAGCCATGCGCGAGGTCGTTTTCCACGGACCGGTCAACGTCGGGGACCTCGTCTCGTTCTATACGCGCCTCGTCCGGATCGGGCGAACGTCGATCACGGTGGCGGTGGAGGTTCGGGCGCAGTCTCAGAATACCGAGCGGCGCGTGACGGAGGCCGAGGTCACCTTCGTCAATCTCGATGAGAACCGGAAGCCGAAGCCGATCGAGGGGTCGGGCGAAGGGGGAAAGGCGTAGGGGAAAAGGCGGAAGCACGCGACTGCTCGCCCGTCGCCGTTCGCCATTCGCCCTCGCGCGAAGCGCGCAAAAGAGAAGAGGTCCCGAGATTTCCTCGAGACCTCCTCTTTTCGCCAGCCGGGCAAGAGCCCGGCAATATCTTCCGAGCGAGATCTATCTTACCACTCCGAGTCGTCTTCGGGTTCTCCGCCGGGCTTGGGATTTGGGCTTTCGTCGTCCTCCATCTCATCCCCTTCCTCAGGCGCGAGACGCTCCGCATCGTGGGTCTCGGAAAACTCTTTCACTCCTTCTCGGTACTCCTCGTCGGCCTTCCAGTTCTCCTCGCCGTACATCCCGCCGGCGGGCGTTGGCGAGCTGCTCGCGGATCCCTTCGGTGCGGTTTTCTTTGCTGTGGGCTTCTTCGGAGAGCGATTCTTCTGACCCGCCTTCGCGGCCCGTCTTTTTGAAGCGGTTTTCTTGGAAGCAGCCGTCCGGCCTTTCCCCCTGTTCGCGGTCCCACTCTTTTTCGAGGTCACGGACCGGCCTTTGGCCGACGATCTGCGAGCGGTCCTGCTTGAGGCAGCCTTTTTCCCTTTCTTCGCGCTCTTTTTCGCTGCTTTCTTCTTGGCCACTCTCTTCCTCCTGTTCTCTTTCTCTCGCAAACGACCCGAGATCGGATCATACAATTCCCAAGCCGGGACGACAGTTTCAGTCGAGAATCTTGCCGCTCGCCTTTTGTGCCGGCCCGCCCCGGGACCGTTTTCCGCGGGACAATACCTTCCATGCAGCAGCCGGTGGAGGGGCGTGTGGTCGTGACCTCCGGGCCCAACGGTCTCCGAGTCGAGATCCGTCCGCTCGTCCGGACACGCGCGGCCCGCCGCCGCCTGGCGCTCGCCGCCATTCTCCTGATGGCGGCGGCCCTCTTCGGCGGGGCTCGTCTCGTGCAGGCGTGGGAAACCGGTCTTCGGCGCGGAGACTTCGCAGACTTGTCAGTGCCGTGGCTGGCTGCTCTGACAGTGGCGGTGGGCCTCTTCACTCCTCTGGCTGTCCTGGGTCTGGCAGCCCTGGCGTTCGCCGAAGAGACCGTTCAGGTGGGTCCCGACACCATCACGATTTCCACGACGGCTTTCGAGCGGACCAAAGTGCGCACGATTCCGATAGAAGAGCTGGAATGCTGGCGTCAGACTCTCCTGCCTCTCTCGCCGTGGTGGACCTGGGCAGTCGAACGCCTGGCGGCGCGCTGGCGTGGCCGACTCGAGCCGCTCGCGGGAGCCGCCCGGCCCAAAGAGAAAAAGTGGATCGCACAGGTGCTGGCTCAGGCCACGGGAAAACCGCTCATCGACGACTTCGGGCGCGCAAGGAGTTGGGACCGGACCGAGGGACCCCCGCAGCCGGACGAGCGGGGAAGAAGCTGAAGGCGCAGCCTGTTAAGATCGTTGTCTGTCTATGAGTTCCACCGGCGAGCAACACCATCTAACCGACTCTCTCTTCTCTGACTATGAGCTTCCGGACGAGGTCCGGTGGGGGCTGGCCGAAGCGGGTTTTGTCTTCGCGACGCCGATCCAGCAGAAGTCTCTGCCCCTTGCCTTGGCCGGCAAGGACGTCGCCGGCCAGGCCCAAACGGGCACCGGAAAGACCGCGGCTTTTCTGATCACGATCTTCTCCCGGCTTCTCCGCCATCCCCGGTCGGGGCCCGCTCGCGGACCTCGGGCGCTCATCGTGGCCCCCACGCGGGAGCTGGTCGTTCAGATACGGCAGGAAGCGGAGGACCTCGGGCGTCATACCGGCCTCTCGACTCTGGCGGTTTTCGGCGGCATCGACTATCACGGCCAGCGAGATGCCGTTCGCACGATCCCGGACATCCTTGTCGGGACGCCGGGCCGCCTCCTCGACTACGAGGAGCAGGGCGCTACGATGTTCCGCGACGTGGAGATCCTCGTGATCGACGAGGCAGACCGAATGTTCGACATGGGCTTCATTCAGGATCTGCGCCGAATCCTGCGTCGCTGTCCTTCGGCCCGCCACCGCCAGACCCTCCTGTTCTCCGCCACTCTTTCCCCCCGCGTGATGGAGCTTGCCTATGAGCACACCAACGACGCTCAGCGCGTCGAAGTGGAGCCGGAACGGCTCCTCGCGCATGGCATCACGGAGCTGCTCTACCACGTCTCGTCGAAGGAGAAGTTCCGTCTCCTGCTCGGCCTGCTGGAGCGGGAAGGTGGCCAGCGGATCCTGATCTTCGTCAACCGGCGCGACACGGCGTTGGAGCTCGTGCGGGCCCTTTCGGCAAACGGTTACCCGACGCGCGCGCTCGCCGGCAACGTCCCCCAGGACAGGAGGCTCAAGATCCTCACCGACTTCAAGGAAGGACGTCTGTCGACCCTCGTCGCGACCGACGTCGCGTCGCGAGGCCTCCACATCGAAGGCGTCTCGCACGTCATCAATTACGATCTTCCCCAGGATGCCGAAGACTACATTCACCGCACGGGGCGAACGGGCCGCGCGGGGGCGGTCGGAACCGCCGTGTCGTTCGCCTGCGACGACTACGTCTTCTCGCTCGACGCGATCGAGAAGCTGGTCGGCAAGAAGATTCCTGTCGAATTCCCCGGAGAGGAGCTGTTCGCCTCCGGCGCAGTCTCGCAAGCCCCCCGGCCGCTGCGTCCCGGACGCCGCGGCCCCCCGGCCCCCCGGAAGGAGTCGCGGCAGATGCGCGTGCAGATTCCCCTGTCGACTCCCGACGCCTTCGGCCGAGAAAAACGGAAAACCCGAAGACGGTGACACTTGGCGAAAGCCGAGGAACATTGATCCACCCGCCCGGCAACAGTCTGGGTCGCGGCGCGCGACGGGAGCGACGAGGTGGGCGGTCGAGGCCCTTTGGCCGAGCCGACCGCCGGCGGCCGTAGCCGCGTCGCTCGCGCAGCGCGGAGCGACGGTTAGCGTGCGGCGGCGACCGGAGTCTCGGCGATTGTGAGCGCGCCCTGTTCGACCCAGTGTGCGAGCATTCGCCGAATCCGATAAGAGTCGGCCTTGAGCTCCGCTTCGCACTGACGGGGCGTGGCCGAGGAGGCAACGCGCGTCCAGAGATCCTTCACCAGGGCTCCATCGCGCTCGTCCGGATGAGGCGTGGGCCGAATGTCAGTCGCCTTCAGAGAGGCCTCGTCGGGCACCAGCGCCGCCGACTGTTGAAACTCGTCGTAGCGCCGCATCCCTTCGAGCGTCAGCGGCAGAACTTCCCGATTCATCCCGCGGTTCGTGTCCGAAGGCGCTTCTTCCTTACGCACGAAGAGGAAACTGCCCGGACGGGGCCGCTCCAGGAGCTGATAAAAGGCTTCCTCGCCCGAGAGTCGCCCCGTCTGGGCCTTGGAGAGTTTGCCGGAGCGCAGCGCCAGGGAGCCGAACATCTCCCCCTTTGGCTCCCGCAATGTCAGAGACCCGGAGATGCCCGAGTCCGCCAGACTCTGCAGCAGGGAGGGGAGCCCGAAAACTTCCAGGTCTCCCGATAGACTGGCGACGGCCTCGGGAGCGGCGGCGGCTTGCGCTGCCGCTCCGGCGGCGAAGGCCGCCAGCGCCTTCTCCGCGGCTCTGGCGACTTCCTGACCGGGGAAGCGACGCACGATCTCGCGGAAGGCCTGCGCGACCTCCGGGGTCGGCGTCGTCGAAAGCGCCTCGATACAGTGGTAGAGGTTCCGATCGTTCTGGTGGAGCACCAGGCCGAACAACTTGAAAGGCGTGTTCGCCTTCAGGGTTTCCAGGAGCTTTTCGACGAGATCCTTGTCTCCGGACAGGTCCTGACCCGCCAGCTCCGCCAGCCGCGACATCGTGTCCCCGAATTCCTTCTTCCCGCTCAGCCCATGCTCGACGACCGCGCGGCGCGCCCCCGGCGTCCCGTAACGCGCAAGCGCCGCGACGAGACGATCGAGCAGAAGCCGCATCTCCCGCGGGTCGTAGGGAGACTCGGCCGGTTTCGCCAGCATCCCCTCCAGGTCGTGAAGGATGCCGACGAGTGTCCGCTCCGCGCGCTCGTGCTTGAGCTGACCGAGATTCGCCATCGCCTCTTTCACGAGGGGCGCGGGAAACCGCAGCTCCGCATGGCGGACGGCGACGTCCACGTCGTCCTCGAGCCCGGCTCCGGGGGGCCGCGGAATCCGCCGGAGAAGGTAGAGAAGATTGCGCCGGAAATACCAGTCTTCGTCTCCGGCTCCCTGTCCGAACGGTATGTGAAGGCGCTCGAGAGCGGATTGGCGCGCCGAGAGGCCGTGCACTTCGAGCAGCAGGAGCAGCAGACGCCGACGTTCGCGCTTGGGCTCCTTTCGCAGGCTCGCGTAGAGCCCGTCGGGGCTCAAGTTCGTAAAGAAGCTCAGCACCCGCCGGAGATTCGGATGTTGTTCGGGCCCCTCCGCGTACTTGCGCAAACGTTCGACGTCGATTCCATCGTCCGCCTTGCGCCGCACGAGATCGGCCGCGACGGGATCGACCTGGCGCTCCGCGATGATCCGCTCGGCCAGCTCGAGCATCGTGAGGGCCTGGGCAAGGGATCCCTCGTTGAACCGTTCGATTGCTGTCTTGACCATCTCGTTGAAACGGCGCGCCCCCTCTGCGGGATCTTCCGCCCCGGTGACGACCCGGCGCATCGCTTCGACCGTCGGGCTCGGCATGACCACTGTGGATCCGTCTTTCTGTTCGGCCGTGACCGGCTGAATCCATCCCGGCAGCGAGCTTCCCAGGGAACGAAACACGTCGTGGGTGCCCACCTCGAGGCCCAGAGCTCGGAGCCGATCGAGCACCTGATCGAGCTCCCGGGCGTTCTGGGAGCTGCGCGCCGCCGCCGCCAGCGTTTGAGACGCCAGAGGCGCTTTTTGGAGAGCGCCCTGCGGATCGGTGCTGCGCTGCACCTCTCGCTCGAGTCGCTCGAGCAGCATCTCCACACGACGAAGGCTCGCCAGATCCGCGCTGCCTCCTCCGCCTCCGCCTCCTCCGCCTCCGGCGCCGCCCGAACCGATCTCCCTGGCCAGAGGCCGCTCGCGGGGAGTCCCTTGCCGGAAGAGCACCTCGATGGATGATGTGAGCGCCGTCGGCGAGTCGGAGAGACGCGCCAGGTTCTCTTTCAAGAACTCGCGGTCCCCCTCCGGGCAATAGTTGAGCACCTCGATCTTGAGCGTCTCCAGGTATTTCTGGAAGGGTTCCTGCGGAACCAGGTGAAACTCCCCCATCAGCTGGATCTTCTTGACCGCGTGGAAGAGGTAGTCGGAAATGGGAAGGTCCGCGCCTCCCCGGTGGTATTGACCAGACGTCCAGGCGTGGATGTTGGACGCGACGAGCCCGACGGGATAGTCCAGAAGCAGTTTGATCGAATCGGCGACCACCAGCGGAGGCAGCGTATCGGAGAGATACTGCTGCAGCTCCTCGATCGCTTCCCGGATTTCCGGATTCGGTGCTGTGTCAACCATCGGAGAGGTCTACGTTAAGGTTAGGCCAACTGTGCAAAGGCGCAAGGGCCAAATGACGGGACCATGGTGCGATGCTTTCTGCCCCTCGGCCGGCAGGGCCTTGCCAGCCCCTAGAAGCTCTTCAGGAAGTCCTCGTTGGACCGGAATTTGGACAGGCGTCCGAGCACCAGCTCCATCGCCTGGATCTTGTCGACCGCGGCCAGGGCTCGCCGCAATTTCACGATCTTGGGCAGCTCCTCGGGGTCGTAGATCTTTTCCTCCTTGCGAGTTCCGGACTGGGGGATGTTGATACAGGGGAAGATGCGCCGGTTGAAAAGGTCCCGGTCCAGGAGGATCTCCGTGTTGCCGGTTCCCTTGAACTCTTGAAAGATGATCTCGTCCATCCGGGAACCGGTATCGATCAAGGCCGTGGCAATGATCGTCAGCGAACCTCCCCCTTCGGCATTGCGCGCGGCGCCGAAGAAGCGGC
This sequence comes from Acidobacteriota bacterium, assembly GCA_046728075.1. Classification (GTDB taxonomy): domain Bacteria; phylum Acidobacteriota; class Thermoanaerobaculia; order UBA5066; family Gp7-AA6; genus JBKPDV01. Next base: position 15,688 of record JBKPDV010000240.1, read on the forward strand.
GGGGTTTTTCCATGGTTCGCGCGTCGATCCCGCCGGAGAGGATCTTGCCTCCCCCCTTCTGCATATGGTTGTAGGCGCGCGCCATCCGGGTAATCGAGTCCAGGAAGATGATGGTGTGCTTGCCGCATTCCACCAGACGCCTGGCGCGCTCCGCCACGATCTCCGCCACCGCGATGTGGTTCTCGGCCGAGAGGTCCGCCGAGGAGGCGATGACCTCTCCCCGCACGCTGCGGCGAAAGTCGGTGATTTCTTCGGGGCGTTCGTCAATCAAGAGCACGATGACATAGACATCCGGGTCGTTGACCGAAACGGCGTGCGCCATCCGTTTCAGGAGCGTCGTCTTGCCCGCCTTGGGAGGCGCGACGATCAGGCAGCGCTGCCCGCGGCCGATCGGGGCCAGCAGGTCGACCACGCGGCCGCACATCTCGTCCGGCTCCGTCTCGAGCTTCAAGTGTGTGTTCGGGTCGATCGAAACGAGCTCCTGAAAAGTCGGGCGCTGGCGGAAGGCCGCGGGCGTCAGCCCTTCGACCGTTTCGACGCGCCGCAGCACCGGACGGTTTCCATCCGCCGCGAACCCGGAAATCGACGCGCCCGCCTCGAGACCTTCCCGGGTGATCAGATCCCGGGAGACGAGTGGATCGCGCGGGGTGGGCAGATAGTTCGCTCGCGCCGAGACCAGAACTCCCGGGGAGCTCTCCCTTGCAGGAAGAGAGAGCACGCCTTCGACTGGGACTTCGGGCCCGGAAGCCGTCAGCTCATCCGGCCGCTCGAAGCCTCCCTGAGACGAGGGTGGGCGTCCGCCTCCTCCGCCTCCTCCGCGGCGTCGGCGGCGTCGCCGGCGGCGGTGAGGGCGTGGCTGCCCTTCGCCCGAAGGCGCCGGTTGCCCTTCACCCCTCGCAGGGGATTCCGTGGCAACGGCAGGCGAAAACGAGTTTTCCGAGGTCCAGGGATCGTCGGACATGAGCTCCCAAAGGGTCCCGCCGCGCTGACCCGATGTCCGGGCGGGAACGAGGCATTCTAGCCTAAAACAGGTCCCAGGTGTTAGGTTCTAGGTACCAGATGTCCCAAGGCTCGCAAAACCTAACACCTATCACCTAACACTAAACACCTACTCGAAGAGTCCCATCACCGTATCGGGGGAGGCCGGAGACACGCCAGCCAGGGCGAAATTGTCTTTTGCGTGCTCAACATTGGAAACGCCCACCAAACTGGTGGACATGCCGGGCGCCGAACGGGCGAACTGCAGCGCCCGCTGCCCGCCGGTGGAGGCCTCGGGGAACGCTTCCTCGATCTCCTCCGGCAAGTCTCCCGCGAGCCGCCCCTGGAGGAGAGAGGCCGAGCCAAAGGCGCCAAGGCGCAGCTCGTGCGCGGCCGCCAGGGCCGAGAGCCTCTTCTCTCCCACCGGCTGGGAGGGGAAGGCCACCGCCTGGGCCATCGCGAGATTGAAAGGAAGCTGGACCGCGCGGAAGTGATGGCTATCTCCCCCCACGTCGCGTGCCGTCTCCAGCGTAGCGGCAATCGAGAGGTGCTCCGGATGCTCGGGAGGAGCTCGCAGCCCATCCCAGGTCGCCAGGCCCCAGGCGGCGAGCTTTCCGCTGGCAATCGCGCGCTCGAGCGTCTCGATGGCGGCGGCGAGCCTCCTGGAGAACTCCGCGCGATCCACGGAGGCCTTTTGGGCCTCGATGTTGTGGAGGTAGTAGAGATCGATCGTCGCGAGACCGAGGTTCTTACGGCTCCTGTCGATTTGATCTTCGAGGTATCCGGGCGCCAAACAATGACCACCCTGCACGATCTCCGCTCGAGGCGCGATTCCCGATTCGACGAAGGTCTCCAGGATGTACCGCCGCGGTTCGCGAGGGTCGTCGGAGTCGTGAGGCAGATAGCCACCCTTGGTGGAGACAAAGATCTCTTCCCGCGAAGCGACTCCCTGCTCGATGGCGCGAGCCAACGCTCGTCCGATCGCGCGCTCGCTCTTCTGCCCGCGATAGTTGACGGCGGAGTCGAAGACGTTCACTCCGGAGGCGAGCGCGAGCTCCACACAGGCTTCGTAGCCCGCGTCGGTCTGCTTGTCCTCTTTCCCCAGATAGGTACCGACGCCGATCGATGAGAGCGACAGAGACGACGTCTGCCGGAAGTGGCCCGCCGCCGCCTTTGAGCGGTCCGCGAAGCGGCGAGTCCCCTCGATGGTCGCGCGGCCCGAGATCATTGGGGAAAGCTATCAGCTCTCAGCTATCAGCTATCAGCGCCCCAGCGCCTTGCACCCTTCGCTAAACCCAACTCCCAACTGCCGACTGTCGACTGCCGACTGTTGACTGTCGACTGTCGACTGCCGACTACCGACTACCGACTACCGACTACCGACCGCTATACGTAGCTCTTGTTCAGGAAGCCAATGTACGGCCAGGCCTGGCCCAGGATTCCCGCCGAGTCGGCTCCGAGCCAGTCGGAGAGGATCGTTCCGTAATAGGAACGAAAATCATTTTGGATCAGGAGGTTCCCGTTCGAGTCGAGCTGCGTCAGGTTCGGGGCCGTGCCGTAGATTCCGGGTTTGACGGCGTTGCCTACGACGAACTGAGGGGCGGACGTCCCGTGATCGGTCCCGCGAGATGCGTTGTCCTGGACCCGGCGCCCGAACTCCGACCACGTCATGAGGAGAACGTTGTGGGACTTCCCGTGGGCGTCGAGATCGTCGAAGAGGGCCTTGATCGAGTCGGACACCGTCTGCAACAGACCGTTGTGGCCGTTGGCGCCCGCGTTGTCCTCATCGGCGTGGTTGTCGAAGCCGCCGAAGGTGAGGTAGAGGATTTGCGCGCCCACACCGGCGTTGATGATCTGGGCGATCAGCTCCATGCCGGTACCCAGGCTTCCGGCCGGATACTGGCCGCCCGCCACGTACCCGTTGCCGACGGTCTGCAGCGTCGTGGAGGAGGACACGGCGAGGCCCGACAGGACGCTGACCTGCGCCAGGGTGTTCTCGATCTCGTATTGATCCGCTCCCTCCGCCACGAAGGTGCTGATCTGGTTGTTCTTGTCTCCGGGGTAGGCGCCGTCGGTCGAATAGGAATAGGACGCGATCGACACGAACGACGGGACGCTCACCTTGCTCGCGAGCAGCGTGCGTGGCAGCGCGTTGGATACCGCCGCACAGACGAGCGGGTTGGCGTTGTTGCCCACGTAGCCGTCTAAGAACCGTCCCAGCCATCCGTTTCGCTGAGCCAGTGTCGGGTCGGCGGTGTGCCAGATGTCGCGCGACGTGAAGTGAGAAAGGCTCGAGTTCGGGTAACCGATCCCCTCCACCAGAGCGACGCGGTTGGCGTCCCAGAGGGCCTTCAGGCCGCCCATCGCGGGCTTGGTCCCGCCGTTGACGGTCATGCCGTTCAAACCGAGCTTGGAGTCGAGCTGCAGGATCGACCCGGCGGGGATCCCGATTCGCGAGCGGACCTGCGAATAGGCATTGTCGGTGTAGGGAACGACGGTGTTCAGACCGTCGTTGCCACCCATCAGCTCGAGCACGACGAGAGTTCGGCCGGGGTACGCGGAGCCCAGGGACTCCTCGAAGTTCCGGGCACCGGCGACGGACCAACGCGGCACCATCGCCGAGACGGTCACGAAACCGGCGCTGCGGAGCAGGAAATCGCGTCTGGAAATGGACATGGTCGTCCTCCGCTATTTGATCGCTACGCGAGATGGAAAGCGGGACTCGTCAGCATCAGATGGACGAGACCCCGGACCTTCTTGTCGACTTGCGCTGTCGTTCCGGTGTAGTTCCCGCGCGAACCGTCGTCATTCGCATTCATGTAGTTGATCCAGGCCGCCCGCACGTCGGAGGCCACGTCGGCGATGTTCAAGCGGTCCGCCAGGATGTCGACCACCTTGTCGGCGGTCGACGCGTCTTTGCCGGCGAGCAGCTTGTTCGGATCGAAACGGGTGCCGGACGTTCCCCGGTTGGACGCGAGCGCGTTGGCGAGGGACGCCCGCGTGAAGACCGTTCCGGTATTCATCCAGGAGGTGCCCCAGTCCCACCCCTTCGCATCGGACGGATCGAACAGAGGCTGGCCCATCCCGGAAAGGGAATTGACCGCCGACGAGAAGTCCGTCGTGCCTTCGAGCATGCGCACCTGCGCGACCGCGTACTCCACCGGGCTGCGGACCCAGGTCTTCATCGTATGGGGCTCATAGAAGTCCGGCGAGAGAAACACCGCGCGCAGGACCTCCTTGAGCGAATGGCCGGAGGAATCGTAGACGGCCCCGAGCTGATTGACGATGTAGTCGGGCGGATTGTCGTCGGCGAAGAAGGTCCAGACTTTCTGAGCCACCCAGCGGCCCGACTTTGTCCCCTGCGAATCGCTCCAGTTCAGGATGATGTTGATCGCGTCGTAACCGGTCCAGGGCCCCGTCTGGCCGAGGATGGTCTTGGAGCCGTTGTCGTGGAACGCCGGGTTGTCGACGAACGTCGCGCCGTTGTAGTTGTCGGTCTGGGTGTATCCCTGCAAGGTCCAGCCCGTAAGCGCTCGCGCGACTTCCGTCACATCGGTCTGGGTATAGCCGCTCGAGACTCCGAGCGTGAAGAGCTCCATCAGCTCGCGCGCATAGTTCTCGTTGGGACGCTGGTTGCGCGACAGCCAGTTATCGAGCCACACGAGCATCGCAGGATTCTGAGAGATTTTGACAACGTAGTCGTCGAACTTGCCGGTGGCGTACTGACGCATCGTCTTGTTCTCATTGAGCATCAAGGTCACGCCTCGGACCTTGGAGATGCCGGACGTCCACCAGAGGTTCAGCAGATAAGTCATCTTTTCTTCCAGCGGCCGCGGCGAAAACGCCATGCGATCGAGAAACCACTGCTGGATGCCTCGGGTCTGCAACAGGTTGTAGTTCTTGGCCGCGAGACTCGCCTCGTAGGCCGCGGTGTCGATCGAGGTGTAGTCCACCAGCGACGAGACGGCCGCCTCGACGCTTCCCCTGGCATACAGCGCATCGATCTCCGCGGGTGTTCCACCGAAACCGGCGCGTCGCAAGAGGTGAGCAGCGGCGTCACGGGTCCAATTGATGCTCATGTGGCCCCCTTATCGGCCTTGATGACGTTTAGACGATGTATCTGCATCAGGAGTTTACGGCTCGCGGAAGACCTGGGTGCAAAGGGCAGGCTCAGGTCGGCGGAGCCGATCGGCAGCTATAACTCTTTTGGTCTCAAAGACCCGCTCGCTAGCGGCAGACCGATGTTTCGCCTAGCCGCCACTTTTTTGAGGCTCGGTGACGCTGGTTACGACAAGACGCTTTTCTGCGAGGGCACCCCGGCGTCGGGCCGCCTCCCGAGTCGGCACGCTCCGGCCCGGCCGCGATGGCAAGAACCGGGCCCGCGCTGGAACAGGCACCAGCCGTGAAAGGCTGTCGCGTAACTCCCCGTTGCAGCGATTTCGCGAGCGGCCGCCCGGGACAATCTTCCTTCGGGCTCGCGAAGGCGGCCGCGTGGTCCCGCAGGGAACGCCGCAGGGCCGGGGCCCTTTGTTAGCGGAGGGGTAAACGGCTAGATCACCGGCAGCGGGATGCCGTGCGTCTTTGTCGAACCCTCGACCTTCGCGTCCCAGCGTCCGGGAAGCTTGTAGCCGCACTCGGGGCAGGCCCCTCCCTCCAGCCGGTTGGCGAGAACACGAAACCCGAAACGCTCGATCACCGTCGCGCGGCATTCGGGGCAGCGCGTGTTCTCCCACTTGCCGACGCGCCCGGGCACATTGCCCGCGTAGACGAAGCGCAGCCCCTCCTCGGCTCCGATCTCCGCCGCGCGCACGATCTTGGAGGCCGGAGTGGCGCCGCGGTCGTTCATCTTGTAATCGGGGTGGAAGGCGGTGACGTGCCACGGGATGTCCTTCGAGATCGACGCGATGTAGCTCGCCGCGCGGCGCAGCTCCTCCTCCGAGTCGTTGAAACCCGGAATGACGAGAGTGAGAACTTCGAGCCAGATTCCGCGCTCGAAAACCAACCGGATCGTGTCCAGCACGTTTGCGAGAACGCCGCCCAGCTCTCGATAGTGTTTGTCGTCCATCGACTTCAGGTCGATCTTGTAGAAATCGATCCACGGCCGGATGTAGTCGATGACCTGCGGTGTTCCGTTCCCGTTGGAGACATAACCCGTGTAGAGGCCGCGTTTCTTGGCCTCCTGAAAAACGGCGACCGCCCACTCCGAGGTGATGAGCGGCTCGTTGTATGTCGAGACAACAGTCGGGGCGCCCGCCTTTCCCGCCAGGTCGGCCAGCAGCCCGGGCTCGACATCCCGCGGCGCGCCAACCGCCGCCGGGTCGCGAATGGACTGGGAGGTGAACCAATTCTGGCAGTAGGCGCAGTGGAGGTCACAGCCGAGCATTCCGAAGGAGAGCGCGTCCGAGCCGGGCAAGGCATGGAAGAAGGGCTTCTTCTCGATCGGGTCGCACTGAAGCGCGCCGACGTAACCCCAAGGCACGCGCAGAACGCCTCCCTGGTTGTACCGCACACGGCAGACGCCTTCACGCCCTTCCGGGATCGGACAGCGATGGCCACAGGCGTAGCACTTCAGGCGGCCGTCCGGGAGCCGCCCGACCAGCTCGGGAGCGCCAGGCGCAGTCCGTTGCGCCAGGATCGAAGCGACGGGTGAGGCTTGGGACGGCGACATGTGCTTAAGACCTTCGATCAACGATAACTCGTTCACTCGACCGGAAATGCCGTCCGGAACCCGTGCGTTATCATCCGCCGATGTCCCTTCGCCGCAACCCTTTGGGCCGAATCGCTGTCTTTTCGGCCCTGCTCGGCCTGCCTTGCCTTGCCTCCGCCCAGACCACGACCGTGCCCGCCGGAACCCTGCGATCGACAGACAACTCCCGCCTCGTCACCGGGGTACGCATCGAACCTCGGCCCGATGGAAGTGTCTGGTTTCTCATCCCCTTGAACGACCGGATCGTCCAGCTGCAGCCCGACGGAGTGACGTTCAAGCAATGGCAGATCCGGCAGGACAAGGACCTGGGCGCCAACCCCGTGGACTTCGAGATCGACGGCGACATCATTTGGTTTATCGAGAATGGCGAGAGCCTGATCGACCCCGGCTACTCGGCCCTGGGCCGTCTGGACACCGTGACCGGACAGCTCCGGGAATGGGCGGTCCCCGGCGGCAAACCGGCCGGATTCTGGCGCGCGCCGGACGGAGAAACGGTGTGGATCCCGCAGTCCAATGGCCGCCTCCAATCCCTGAACCTGACAACGCTTCAAGTGATCGATTACCGATCGACAAAGACTTTCGCCTACTCCGACGTCGTCTACGGGGCCGACGGAGCCCTCTGGATGGCGGATTTCGGCGACAACCGCATCGTCCGCTACGAGCCGGGAGCCGCTTCGGAGACCTCCTGGACTTTCTTCGATCCCAACATCGCACGCCTCAACCCATCGCAGATTCAGTTCGACGCGGATGGAAAACTCTGGATCTCGGAGCTGTCGGGCGGCCGGATGGATCGCTTCGACCCGGCCACGGGCTTTCTGGCCGAGTTTGGCGGGTTCAACATCCCGATCCACTTCGATATCTTCAACGGCAGGATCTACGTCTCGGAGGCGACGGGAGCCAACGGAACCGTCGTCGTCCTCGACCCCTCGCTCGCCACGGTCGGCGCCGAGGCGCTCCCCTCCGAGACTCTTCAGGTCAATTTCACGATCAACCATCTCCCGACGAAAGTCCTGGACTCCACGATCACCCCGACCAACTTCACGACCACCGTCACCACGATTGCCAATGCGGACCTGACCGTCAACTCGGGTGGGGCCGGTCTTCTCCGCACGCAATTCCCCGCGACGAATGCCTTCGGTATCTCCGCTGTCGGCGGCGGGGTGTGGGTCGGCTCCAGCGGCAACCTCGTGCGGCTTACCCTCCAGAACATCGGCACCCCGGCGGACCTGACCGTTCCAGTCGCCGCCGAGTTCGGCGTCTCGCCCGGCGAGCGGATTCGCGTCGATGTGACTCTGTTCAACCAGGGAGGCTCTCCCATCTCGGGCGACGCCTTGTTCCTTCTCTCGCCGGCAGTTTTCCCCCCGGACACCACCTTCACCCTCAACCCGGGTCAGACGATGGTGCTGACGGACGCCTTCGGAGCCGTCTCGAGCAACCGCGGGCTGACGCTCGGACCCGTCCGTCTGCGTGTGACCTCGGGAACGGCGACCGACCTGGTGGCTTCCGTGCGAACCGCTCGGATCGCCGACGACGGTTCCTCTTTCGGCTTCGCCCTGCCGGCGCTCTCCAGCGGCCAGCTGCTCGGCGCCGGATCTTCCGGGACGCTATTCACTGACCCCCGGGATGGGACCGCTTCCATACTCGGAATCTTTTCCGTGGCCGCCTCGAATGTGACTGCGACGCTGCTTGCGCCCGACGGAACCATCCGCGGCAGTCGGGTCTTTGTTCTCGATTCGAATATTTCGGGGGAGTTCAATCCGGCCGCTTCCGCGTTTGGAGTTTCGCCGGAGGCCGGTGACGTCGTTCGCCTGACCGTCAACTCCGGTTCGATCCAGTCCTACATCAACGTGCTCGACACGGGGACGAGCGACGTGGCGACATCGCTCCCGGTGGCGGCCCGCAACGTCTCCATCTTTCCCAGCATGGGTGAGATCGTCGGTCAGTCCCGCAGCTACGTCTCCGATCTCTTTCTCTCCAATCCCGATTCCGGCAGCCCGGCCCACATAACGGTGACCTTCGTTCCACTCAACTCTCCCTTCAGCGACCTGATGTCAACATCCGTCACGCTCGCCCCGGGCGAGAGCCGCGTGATCCCCGACGTGCTGACTGCTCTCTTCCCGATCATGCAGGGTCAGGG
>JBKPDV010000241.1:0-15705 GCA_046728075.1 Acidobacteriota bacterium
GAAGGTCGATCCGTACCTTCGCACCTCCGCGCCTCACATCTTCGCCGCGGGAGACGTCACCGGCCGCCTGCTGCTCGTCCCACCCGCGCTGCAGGACGGTTTCCTGGCGGCGACCAACGCCGTTGCCGGCGCAGAGCTGACGATCGGAGATCAGCCCAATCCGACGGGCAGCTTCACGGACCCGGAATACGCCCAGGTGGGTCTTACCGAAACGAAAGCGCGCGAGGCCCACGACGTCGTGGCGGCGGTCGTGCGGTTCGACTCCACGACCCGCACGATCATCGACGGCCGGACGCTGGGATTTTGCAAGCTCATCGCCGATCGCGTGAGCGGGAAAGTCCTGGGCTGCCACGTCGTCGGCGAGCGGGCAGTCGAGATCGTTCAGCTGGCGGCGATCGCGATCGCGGCGGGGATGCGCGTCTCGGAGCTCGCCCGGGTTCCGCTCTCCTTTCCGACGTACGCGGGGATTCTCGGCCGCGTCGCGGCCAGTGCGGCTCGCCAGATCAACGGAGAGGCGGGCTGGCAATCCAACGAAGCGGAAGACGGGCCGATTTCAAGCCGAGTTCAGATGGAAGAAAGGCAAACGGTATGAGCTCATCCAAGCAGCCCGCGCGAACCTATAACCAGGCCCATGTCCCGCGGCCGCACAAAGCGGGCAAGCGCCGGCTGAGCATCTACTGGACCTGGAGCTATCCGTGGGAGGCCGGTCGGGATCCCGCCTCGATGGAGAACCGTTTCTCCACGATCACCGAAGTCCGCAACGTGCTCTGGCCCGCGTACGAGACGCCGGAATACAGCGCGGCGCAGTTTCTTCAGGGGATTGCCGGAACGCTGGAGCTCTTCCACCGCTCGACGCTCCTCTTTCAGGAGATCGCCGGCGAGGCGACCGGCTCCCCCGTCGCGGTCTTTCAGCGCATTGACCAGGCCGGTTACCGTCTGCCCATCGACGAACGGATTCTCGCCGACACGGACACCCTGATGGTCTTCGGCCTCGACCACCTTCCCTCCGATCAGACCGCCGAGCCGGAGGAGATCGAGGCGATTCGCGAGTGGCTCCAACGCGAAGGGACTTGTCTCTTGCTCGCGCCGCACCATGACGTCGGATTCACCAGCGACCTGGAACAGCGTCAGATGGAATACCACCATCACGGCGACCGACTCGTTCCCCGTCAGCAGCGCTTCGGCCAGTACACCCGCTCGCTGATGAAGGCGTTCGATGTCCCGGTCATCAATAAATGGGGCCTCCGGCCCGCGGTCGTCAAAGGCACGAAGGAGATCGCGCCGCTCACGGCTTTTCGCGACCTCGACAAGCCGGGTTTGTTGAAGAAGGTCACGACCTTCAACTTCCATCCACACCTGCCGCATTACGAGCTGACCGGGAAGGACACGAAGGCGGTACAGGTCCTCGGACGACAGCCGATCGATCCCGATCGTCCGCACCCGTTCACCGCCGCTGGCAACACCGAGTTCAACCTTCTTCTCTGGATGCCGCCGAACGGCAAGCGTGCCGGCGACATTCTGCTGGTCGACTCCACCCACTTCACGACTCTCTTCGGCGGTACGGATAGCCTGGCGAACTTCTGGCGCAATCTCGCCATGATGAAATGATCGAAATTCTCAGCAAGATCGTCCCGGTCGCCATGCTCGCGTTCGTGATCTCGAGCATGCTCGCGATGGGTCTGAGTCTCACCGTCTCAGAAATCGTCACGCCGCTGCGCAATGCCCGGCTCGTCTTGCTGGCTCTGATCGCAAATTTCGTCTTGATGCCCCTGGGGGCATTCGGCATCGCGAAGCTGCTTCACTTGAAGGAAGCCCTTGCCGCCGGATTGCTGGTTCTCGGGACTGCTGCCGGCGCTCCTTTCCTGCCTAAACTCGCGGCGCTGGCCAAAGGAAACCTGGCCTTCGCGGTTGGCCTGATGGTGCTGCTGATGGTCCTGACGGTCGGCTACATGCCCCTCGTCCTGCCGAGGCTGCTGGAAGGAGTCACGGTCGATGCCGCAAAGATCGCGCGCTCGCTCGTTCTCCTCATGCTCCTGCCACTTGGCGTCGGGCTTGCCGTTAAGGCCTGGTTTGCGGCGGCCGCTGCCCGGGCCAAGCCCCCGCTCGACAAAACGTCCAACCTGAGTCTCATACTGCTGATTGCGCTGCTCGTGGTGGTGAACTTCGACAAGATGGTGGACGTATTCGGCACACGCGGCATACTCGCCGGGGTCGTCTTCATCTTCCTGGGCTTCGCGATCGGCCATCTGCTCGGCGGGCCAGGTCTGGACACCCGGCGGGTGCTCGCCCTGGGGACCGCGCAACGCAACATCGCTGCCGGGCTCGTCGTGGCAGGGCAGAATTTCAGTGATCCGGAAGTCGTGCTCATGGTCGTCGTCGTGGCGATCGTCGGATTGCTGATACTCATGCCTCTGTCGCGAGCCCTGTCCCGGCGCGGCTAGGTTTTAGCCCATGACAGGCCGGCCTGCTTCGATCCCGTTGGCGGGAGCGCTGGCGTTCGTCGCCTCTCTCGCCCTCCCGTCCGCGAGCGCGCTTGCGCAGAACAGAGGCGTATATCCGCTCGGGATGACTGCGACCAACTCGGGCGTCGTTCCCGAGCCCGGCCTCACCTACGTGAACGCCTTCCTGTTCTACTCGCGCGACGAGTCGAGAGGCCCCAACGGCGAGATTCTCGCGACGGGTTCGAACTCGGTGCTGATGGACATGAACACCTTCTCCTGGGTGTGCAAAACCAGAATCGAACCGTTGGGCGGTGCGAAGCTTTCCCTCTCGGCAACGATCCCGATCGCGAACAACTCGCTGACGTCCGATGTGGCCGGGGCGCTCAGCGGCGGCGGCGGGCTGGCGGACTCCTACTATCAGCCGCTCATCCTGGGCTGGACGCTCAAGCAAGCCGATCTTCGGTTTGCCTACGGCTTCCTGGCGCCGACTGGAAGATTCAATGCCGGCGCGAGCGACAACGTCGGCTCCGGCTATTGGACCCACACCCTGTCCGCCGGTGAGACTTTCTATCTGACGAAGGACCGAGCGACCGCCTTGTCCGCCTTCGAGCTTTACGAATTCCACACGGAACAGGAAGGCACCCAGATTCATCCGGGGCAGACCTTGAGCCTCGACTATTCGGTCACACACACGGTATCGCTGAAACCGGATTTCCGCCTCCAAATCGGGCTGGTCGGGTACGAACAATGGCAGACTACGAACAAGAGCGGGCCGAACGTCACGCCGGCTGAAGCGAGCGCACGTTACCGGGTCAACTCTCTCGGCATTGGGGCCAACGTGCTTTTGCCCGGGCGCAAGGTGAACCTGGGCGCCAAGTACTTCAAGGAATTCTCGAACGAATCGACCTTCCAGGGATACTCGCTGCAGATCTCAGGGTCGGTCAGTTTCTGAGGCGGCCGTTTCGTCTCACGCGGCCTGGGACCTTCCGAGTTTGCTCCTCGTCCGGTCGAACCTGGTGTATGAAAAGAGGGGAAAGAGGCGACCTTGCAGCGAGCCAGATCCTGGTGACTCCTTCTCGACGGCCTGGGTCGGTGGTCGATGTCCGCGTTCGGCCGGAGATAGGGATGTGGGCGCAACGGCCCGACCCGTGAGCGCCGGAGAGATCTCCGGGCGCAGAAAAACCGTCCGGACGCAGTTCCTGCGGCCGCCGCAACAAATCTGGCTCCGGAAAGCGGGCGCCCTCGCCCTCTTCGAGGTCGCGTTCTTCTTCGCCTATCGCTATGGGATGTCCTTCAGCCAGGGAGCGCCCGCGCCCTTCTGGTTCCCGGACTCCGTTCTGCTCGTCGCGCTGCTGATCGTCCCGGCACGGAGCTGGTGGCTGTATATTCTGGCGGCCGCGCCGATCCGGTTCCTCGCCCTCCCCGCGGACGCGCCACCGTTTTGGTTTCTTGTCCTGACATTCGTCAACGACTCTCTCAAGGCGATGCTCGCGGCGGGCTTGCTCCGCCGGTTCCTTCCCAATCCCGTCCGATTCGATCGCTTGCGTAATTTCGAGATCTACGTCGCGGTGGCTGTCCTCGGAGTCCCGATGCTGTCGGCAGCGGGCGGCGCGGCCGCGTGGCATGCGCTCGGCAGACCATTCTGGCCCGCCTGGCAGGCGTGGTTTCTCGGGGATGTCATGGCCAATCTCCTGCTGACTCCCGCCATCCTCTATTGGCTCTTCGGTTACCGCGACCGCCGCCGAAGCCCTCAGTCCGCGCGGCTCGTCGAAGGCCTGCTTCTCACCGCGGGACTGATCGCTCTGGGTCTCGTTGCGTTCAGTGGCCGCCTCACGAGGCCGTACGATTTTCTCGCTCTTCTTTACGCGCCTGTCGTCTTTCTGATGTGGGCGGCGATTCGGTTCGGCTTGAAAGGCGCCTCGGCCGCTTTAACTCTGAGCGCGCTCCTTGCGGCCATCGCTGCAGCGGAGGGCCGGAGTCCCTTCGCGACACAATCGGCGGAAGAGCACATCCTATGGATTCAGCTTTTCGTTCTGGCGGTGGCCTTCCCCGTTCTCTTTCTGGCAGTCCTCGTCCGGGAGAGAGACGACGGCGCCGTCGCTCTGCGCCAGAGCGAGGGGCGCTACCGGGAGGTCGTGAACAGCCAGACCGACCTCATCTGCCGTTATCTCCCCGACGCGACCCTGACTTTCGTCAACGAGGCGTACTGCCGGTTCTTCGGCCGCTCTCAGGAAGAGCTCATCGGACGGTCTCTTCTCGAGCTGATTCCCGAAGAAGAGCGCGAAGCAACCCGAAGCCGCATCCGAGCTCTGATCGAAGAACGGCCGGTCGATCCCGACGACATCCAGGTCGCGCGCCCGGATGGCTCCTTCACCTGGCTCCATTGGGTGGATCACGTCATTCGAGGCCGCGATGGGCGCGTCGCCGAGCTGCAGTCGATCGGTCGAGACATTACAGACCGCAAGAATGCCGAAGGGGCGCAGCGCCACCTCGCTCAGGCGGCGCGACTCGCCCAGCTCGGAGAGCTGACCGCGTCCATCGCGCACGAGATCAACCAGCCCCTCGGAGCGATTCTTTCCAACGCCGACGCGGCCGAGATGCTGCTCAAGTCGGGACACCTCGATGAGATCGGCGAGATTCTGGCGGACATTCGGCGAGACGACGTACGTGCGGGCGAAGTCATTTCGCGCGTGCGAGCGCTGGTTAGCCGCCGCCAAACAGATCTGGAGTCAGTGGATCTGCGAGACGTCACCGGTCAGGTCGTGCGTCTCGCCGAGGCGGAAGCTCGCCGCCGCGGCGTCTCGATCGCGCTCGAATTTGAACCGTCGCTTCCCTACGTTCATGCCGACCGCGTATTGCTGCAGCAGGTGCTCTTGAACCTGATCTTGAACGGCATCGATGCCATGGCCGACGCGCTCCCGGACGAGCGACGGCTGAGCATTACGGCTGGCAGCGCAGGTGCCTTCGTCGAAGTGGCTGTGGCAGATTCGGGCCACGGGATCTCCGATCGCCTTCTTCCTCACATCTTCGATTCCTTCGTCACGAGCCGGGAAGACGGAATGGGCCTCGGCCTTGCGATCTCCCGATCCATCGTTCAAGCACACGGCGGCCGGATCTGGGCGGAGAACAATCCGCGCGCGGGATCAACGCTGCGGTTCACGCTGCCGATCGAAAACGACTTCCGTTTCGCGTCGGCGGAGACCAAATGAGCCGCTGACGAATCAAGCGTAGCCTTCCTGGTCTGAGATCCTCGCGTCGCTGAAATCCCAAGAGAAGTCTTCCGCGCTGCCCAAGCGAAGCGACGGCTGCACCAAAGGGCTGCCGCTCATAGACCGAACTATGACAATACTCGCGGCGAGCCCTCAGAAGAAGGGTGGAAGGATGAGGCTTTCCCATCGAGCCAGGGAACGGACACGCTCTCGATGAAGAAGGCGATCGAGGAGGCAATGAAGAAGCCGGACCACGCCAAGGGCAGCAGCTACTGACTCCCGGGTCCCGGGCAGGTACTCGCGGGCCCGCTCGATCTTTTCTCGAGAGAGATCTTGACCAACTCGGTAATCGTTTCGGAAGGTTTGCACGGAGCGGGCGCGAAGGATGTCCGAGCGTTGGACGCGGCGCGGGTCTGAATGAACCGATGTGATCCCTGATGGCATCGGAATCTCCCCTCGAAACTCAGCAGGATTTGGCCCGCGTGCGGACGGCGATCGCGCTCGAAAGAACTTTGCTCGCCTGGGTTCGGACGGCGATGGCCTTGCTGACTTTCGGCTTCACCGTCGGCACGATCCTTCGATCCCTGATCGAGAAAGGCATCGTCGTCGGCATGCGCCCTCATGCTCCGCGCAATTTTGGCCTCACCCTGATTCTTCTCGGCCTGTTCGGGCTCCTCGGCGGGATCTTTGAATACCGCGGCGCGATGAAGGCGCTTCGAGCCACCGGCTTCCTGCCGCGCCGGTCGACTACGATGACCATCGCAGTCTTGCTCGTAATCATGGGCGTTCTGCTCGCCATCGGAGTGCTGACGAGGCTGGGACCCTACTGATGAGCGAACCCCTCGATCGGGTTGATTGCCGCGCTCGCGATGCTCTTTCTCGCGGCCGTCGCCGGCGTGTGCGGTTGATCGATTTGGGTGAGCCGCCCTAACTCTTCGGCGCGAGCACCTGCTGCCGCGCCTTTTCGGCTTCGGCCTGCGCGTCGAGGGTCAGGCGGTAGGCGACGTAGTACTTATAAATGTTGCGGACATAGGTCGTCGTCTCGGTTCCGATCTTCTGCGCGACGACGATTTCGACGTTGTTGAACCATTTGTTCCGATCGAGGCCGCGCTTTTCGGCCTCGCGCCGGCATTTGGCGACGTTGCCGGGGCCGCAGTTGTAGCTCGCAAAGGCGAAGAGGGGCCGATTGCCCTCGCTGAACTTCGCGTCCGGGAAGTAGGTCGACATGAGCTGGTCCATGTACTTGGTGCCCGCGTGGATGTTCGCTTCGGCCACGTGGATGTCGCCGACCTTCATCTGTTCCCCCGTGTCGGGCATGAGCTGCATAATGCCGATCGCACCGACGTGGCTCTTCGCCTGCTGGTTGAGCTGGGACTCCTGATAGCCCTGCGCGGCGAGCATCAGGGGATCGAAGCCGTATTTCTTGCCATACTTTTCGAAAAGCGCCAGCGTTGCCTTGAATCGTTTGTATTCGGCGCTGCCCGTCGGGTCCCTGAGCTCCTTGACCTTCTTCATGTAGACGCTCATTCGGTAATCCGCCACCCCTTGCTTCATCGCCCAGTTCCGGAAGAAGTCGTCGATCTCGTGCGAAAGCTTGGGGCTGTCCTTGCGAATCGCCCAGCCGGTTTTCGCGTCGGCGCGCAGGACAAGATCGCTCCGGACCCGGATCTTGGGCAATACCTGGGCCCACATCCGCGCCTTCCAGTCGTCGACCACCAGGACCTCGATCAGCCCGGCGTCGAGCATCTCCATCATGTCCTCGTCCTCGAGCGAGTCGGAAACGAGGATGAGCGTGACAGGCGGCTTCTTGCTCTTTTGGAACTTCTCGTTCTGCTTCTCGAGGCTCTCGTAATAGCTCGAAGCCTTGCGGACATGGACGCGTTTTCCCGAAAGGTCGTCGAGGGACTTCAGCTCGGAGGACTTCGGACCGGTGACGACGACCTCGTTGATTGTCTTTCGGCCCTCGTCGCCGGGAACGAAATCGACCGTCTTCAGCCGCTCCTCGGTGACCGTGAGGTTGCCGATCGCGACGTCAGCCAGGCCCTCGGCGACGTCGGGCAGCAGCTTGTCGCGCGTGGCGGGCGCGATGTAGATCGTCAGCGGACGCTTGCCGAGTTGTTTCGCGTATTTGAAGTTGATGTATCGCTCCCAGTCGCGGACCAGCTCGGCCGCGATGCCACGCTCCCGTCCCTTGTCGCTGAAGTAGAGCGAACGCGAGAAGGGCGCGAAGACACGGATCATGCGGCGCTCGAGCAGCTTGTCGAAGTCGCCGGTCCAGACCTTGTTGGTGATCGCGAGCTTGCGCGGCTGAGTCTCCTCGGCCGGCGCCGGTGCGGCGGGTCGCGGCGCCGCCGTCAAAGCCGCGGCGAACGAGCCGAACAGAAGCACGGCGGTAGGGAGCGCGGCGACGCGCCTCAGAACGTCATAGATAGCGGTTACTCGCGGCGTTCCAGGGTCACGAGCCGCGCGGCTCCTCATCTCTGTGCCTCCGACTCGCGTCCGATCAATTCACCACGCTTGGCCGCCCCGCGATGTCGGGCTCCGGAACTCCTTCGAGAGTGGTGCGGTAAAACCAGCCGGCAACCAGTGCGCCGAGGATCGGAGCGACCCAGAAGAGCCACAACTGCGCCAACGCCCACCCACCGACAAAAAGCGCGGGGCCGGTGCTGCGCGCGGGATTGACCGATGTGGCTGTCACGGGAATGCTGATGAGATGGATCAGTGTGAGCGCCAGGCCGATCGCGAGCCCGCCGAACCCGACGGGCGCCCGCCGATGGGTCGCCCCGAGGATCACGATGAGGAACATAAAGGTCATGACGACCTCGGTGATCAGGCATGCTGTCAGCGAGTACATGCCCGGCGAGTGATCGCCGTAGCCGTTTGCGGCAAAACGGCCGAGCTCGAAACCGGGCTTGCCGCTCGCGATCAGGTACAGCACGCCCGCCCCGGCGATCGCTCCGAGAACTTGCGCGACCACGTACACGAAGACGTTTCGGCCCGGGAACCGCCCTCCCGCCCACAATCCGACCGTCACCGCGGGATTGAAGTGCCCTCCCGAAATCGGTCCCAGCGCATAGGCACCGGTCAGCACGGTCAGCCCGAACGCCAGCGAGACTCCCATGAAGCCGATTCCATAGCTCGGGAAGGCGCCCGCGAGCACGGCGCTCCCGCATCCGCCGAGCACGAGCCAGAAGGTTCCGAGGAATTCGCTCGCGAGCTTCGGAAATACGCGCTCCATCTACAGGATTCGTTCCATCAGAAATACCTTTCAGGTTTCATCGAGGATCTCTCTCTCCGGGGAGTAGACCCTTACCCCCCTCAATTCAAATGGCGTGCCGCTCGACTGCTCAAGCTCAGAGGAGTCGCTTGGAAATCCTCCATCGACGAGTCGCGCCGCGGACAGCTGCACTTTGGGGCAACCGAGACTCGTTTCCGGATTCGAAATCGGATGGCGGCCGTACGGGCTCTGAACCGTAGGCCTTTCTTGATGATCCTGGCAGGACCAATGTTGTATCTTCCGTCGCTCTCCGACGAAGTCCGGGTCGTCGTCGATCATGGCGAGCCTCAGGAAGCAGGAGTACTCTTCGATGATCCAGTCTCGAGCAGAGCCGGCCCGCGTGGAGGCCCCCGGTGGTTCGACCCGGCGCCTCTACGGCTGGCTGCTCGCCGCAGTGCTTTCGGCCGGATTCCTCATACGCGTCTGCGTGGCGGTTGAGATTCCAACCGTGCCCGTGTCCGATTTTTGGGAATACATGCGGTCCGCGCAAAGCCTGGCGCGGACGGGCCGTTACGAGGCGTCGCCCGGCATTCCAAACAGCGGGCATCCTCCAGCCTACCCGCTGCTGCTTTCACTCGCGTTGCGTCTGGCTCCGCCCGACGATCTGTTCGCGGCCAAGCTCGTCAATTTCACTCTCGCCGTCCTCGCTG
Organism: Acidobacteriota bacterium; assembly: GCA_046728075.1. Lineage (GTDB taxonomy): Bacteria > Acidobacteriota > Thermoanaerobaculia > UBA5066 > Gp7-AA6 > JBKPDV01. The sequence goes on from JBKPDV010000241.1 coordinate 9,578, forward strand.
GCCTCCTTGGGGCGACCTTTGCGAGGCGGTTCTGGGGTGACACGGCCGCGCTCTGCACCGCCGCGTGGCTCGCGTTCTTCCCCCGATCGCTCCTGACGGCGGATCTGATCGCCTCGGAGAATCTTTTCTCGCCGCTTCTGCTCCTCTTCCTTCTTCTCGCTGCAATCTCGTGGACCCGTCGTCCATCCTTTCTGCTCGCGGCGCCAGTCGGAGCGGTCATCGGGCTGCTGACCCTGACTCGCAGCGTCGCGTACTTCCTGCCGATTGTCTGGCTCGTGGGAGCCGTCGCCTCGCGGCGTCCGGCTCGCCGTCTGGCGGCCGAGCTGCTTCTTGTCGTCGTCGCGGAACATGCGGTTCTGCTGCCCTGGGCGACGCGCAATTCACGGGCGGTCGGTCGATTCACGTTCCTGAACACGGTCGGAGGGGTCGGACTCTTCATCGGCAACAATTCGCACGCGACAGGCGATTGGTATGACTGGATCGCGGATCTCGAAACGCTGCGCCCCGGAATCAGCAGGCTGGGGCCCATCGCAATCGATCGGGCCGCCCGGGAAGAGGCCCTGCGCTGGATCGCCGGGAATCCGGGCTCCGCCGCGCTGCTCTATGTCCGAAAGCTGCGGATCATCCTGACCGACGACGGTCTGGCGGCGGCCTTCACCATATTCGGCGAAGGAAACTCATCTCCCGGCCAGCCGGCTTCGGTGCTGCCCGGCCCCTCTCCCCTCAAGAGGCACCCGCAGGCGGTCCATCGACTCCTGAGAGCATCGGGCGTGCTCCTGGCTCTCTGCGCGCTCGGTGGGTTTGTTCTCCTCGTCCGCCGCGCTCGGAAGGGATCGGTCGTGGATCGTACGCTCGCGGCCGGTTTCGTCGCGGCCGCGCTCTACGTTCCTATCGTCTCAGCCGCCATCGCGGTCAACGGCCGCTATCGCTGGCCGGTCGAAGACGTCATCACCCCGCTGGCGGGACTCTTCCTGTCGAAAGCCGCAAGCCTGCTCAGGAGATCCTGAGAGCCTCTTTTCCGGTCCGACTCACGGCGCTCGCCTCTCCAGGATCTAAGCCTTCACATAGAGCCCGTTGGCGGAGACGCGGCGGCCGATTTCGACCTTCGGACGAGCGACGGAGGTCGGGACGACCGGAGAGAAACCGTGGCGGGCCAGCTCGGAGTCGAGCGTCGAGGCGTCGACCAGAACCGAGCGTCCGCTCTCGAAGCCCCCGTAAAGGTGCGGCTGTCCGACAACGGGCGTGATACCCCTGCCCGTCAGATCCGTTTCCGGCGTGAAAACGGAGACGAGGAGCTTGCCGCGCGGTGCAAGGACCCGGGCGGTCTCCGACAAGGCGCGGTCCCATTCGGGCAAGCTCTGCGCGCAATGGTAGACGCCGAGGGCCACGACGAGATCGAAGCTCGCGTCCGGCGCCCAGTCGAGATTGTCCATTCGCCCGACGCGCACGCGCCGGGCCGCTTGTTCGTCGCCCAGAAGGGATGCGAGACGGCGGCGCGTCTCTGCGGCCATCGCCTCCGAGGCGTCCATCGCGCGAACGTCGAAGCCTCGACGAGCCAGGAAATCGGCGTTGCGGCCGCCGGCGCAGCCGAGATCGAGCACGCGAACGACGCTCGGGTCGGCAAAGCCTGGGACGAGCCCCACGAGGCGCAGGTCCGGCTGGCGCGCGGCGAAGCGCGCAACGTTTTCCGGGGATTCCCAGAAGTCGTTCACGGCGCTGGCCTGGAGACCGCCTGCACGGCTCGACTCTACTGCGAGGCAGGACCCGGGGGCCTCTTGACCGTGCTTTAGGCAATCTTCAGATTTCGCCGCGACTCGTAGCGGGCATGCAACATGCTGCGAAACCCGACACAAGGAGGTTCCCATGAAACGGATCGTGTTCGCTGCAGCATTTGCGCTCGTGGGCGCACTCTCCGCGCTCGCTCAACCGACGCAAAACAACGAGAAGACTGTCGCCCAGCTCCAGGCGGAGATGGCGGCGGGAAAACTCAACTCGGTGGCCCTGACCAACTACTACCTCACCCGCATACGCACCCTCGACCAGAAGGGGTCTGTGAACTCAGTGATCGAGCTCAATCCCGACGCGCAGGCGATGGCGCAGAACGCCGATGACTTGCGCAAGAAAGGCATTGTGCTGGGCCCCTTGCATGGAATCCCGGTTCTGCTCAAAGACAACATCGACACCGGTGACAAGATGCAGACCACCGCAGGTTCCTTCGCGCTGGCCGGCACGCCTGCCGTTCACGACTCGACAGTCGCTGCGAAGCTGCGCGCGGGCGGCGCCGTCATCCTCGGCAAGACCAATCTCTCCGAGTGGGCGAACTTCCGCTCCTTCTTCTCCACCAGCGGATGGTCGGGGCGTGGCGGACTGACCAACAACCCGTACTCGCTCGATCGCAACGCGTGCGGCTCCAGCTCCGGGTCGGCGGCGGCTGTCTCCTCCAACTTCTCCGCGGTGTCGATCGGCACGGAGACGGACGGGAGCATCGTCTGTCCCGCCAACGTCAACAGCGTGGTGGGCATCAAGCCGACGGTCGGCGTCACCAGCCGCGCCGGCGTGGTGCCCATCTCGCACACGCAGGACACGATCGGACCGCACGGGCGCACGGTGGCGGATGCCGCCGCGGTCCTCACCGTCATCGCCAGCCGCACGCCGGACCCGAACGATCCGGCCACCAGCGGCGTGCCGCTCGGGTGGCAGGGCACCGGCAAGACCCGCCCGGCGCTTCCGGCGGACTACACGGCGTTCGTCAATCCGAACGGGCTCGCCGGCGCGCACATCGGCGTCACGCGGCAGGGCATCGACAATGCGCCGCCGCAGGTTGTGGCGGCGTTCGACGACGCGATCGCGGCTATCCAGGCGGCGGGCGCGACCGTGACGGATCTCGACGCCATCCCCTTCAACTTCGCGCCGGCGAGCGGCGAATTCCTGGTGCTCGTCTTCGACTTCAAGATCGACGTGCAAAAGTATTTCGCCACGCGGGTGGGAGTGCCAATGGCGAACAAGACGCTTGCGGATGCGATCGCGTTCAACAACGCCAACGCCGCCACGGAAATGCCGTACTTCTTCCAGGAGATCTTCGAGCTGTCCGAGGCGATCGACACGAGCAGCCCGAATGCGCCGCAGCCCATCTTCGGCGGGCTCACTTACAACCAGGCGCTCCAACTCGATCACAACGCGGGCGTGAGCCTCGACCAGGCGCTCACCCAGTTCCAGCTTGACGCGATTGTGGCGCCGACCGACAGCCCAGGCTGGACCACCGATCTGATTCTCTCCGATCACTTCATCTTCGCGAGCTCGGGTCTCGCGGGCGGGCCCGGCTATCCCATCGTCCAGGTCCCCTCGGGCAACGTGCTCGGGATGCCGGTGGGCATCAGCTTCATCGGGACGGCCTTCAGTGAGCCGACGCTGATCAAGCTGGCATCCGGGTTCGAGGCAGCGACGCACGCGCGCATCCTGCCGACCTTCACCGGCAACATCACGACGGCAAACACCAACGGCACGACGCTCACGAAGAAGGGCTCGCCCAAGAAGGACACGGGCTTGCGGCCGCACCATATGTGATTCCGCTCCCTTCTCGCGATCAGCGCCGGCTCCCGGCGCTGATCGCCTTCTTCCGCCGGCAAAGTCTCGTTTCCTCGCTATGGTAGCTTGCCCGCGATCGTGAATTCGCGGCCTCTCAAGATCTCTCTCCTTCTCTTCGGCTCCGGGTTGACGGCGCTCATCTATCAGATCGCTTGGATGCGGGAGCTGCGTCTCGTGTTCGGGTTTTCGACGGCTGCCTCGGCGGCGGTGGTCGCGATCTTCATGGGCGGCCTGGGTCTCGGAAGCTGGCTTCTCGGGCGGCGGGCCGATCAGGCGGCGAGGCCGCTCGCCTTCTATGGAAGGCTCGAGCTCGCGATCGCGGGCTCGGCCGCGATCACGCCGCTCCTCCTCTGGCTCGTGCGCGCGGGCTACATCGCCTCGGGAGGCTCGGCCCGGTTGGGGCTTGCCGGCGGAACGTTCGTGCGGCTCCTTTTCTCGGCGCTCGTCCTCGCGGTCCCGACGATCCTGATGGGAGGAACTCTTCCGGCGGCCGTCCGGGCGGTCGAGACGGAGGAAGACCGCGGGCGCAGACTTCTCGCGCTTCTCTACGGCGCCAACACGCTCGGAGCGGTCGCGGGAACTCTTCTCTCCACGTTTACGCTTCTGGAGGCGTTGGGAACCCGCGGTACGCTGTGGGCCGGCTGCGCGGTCAATGCGCTCGTCGGGCTGGCGGCTCTGCTCTGGGCCCGGCAAACAGGTCCCGAGTCGGCGGCGGAGCGGCCGGTCATCGAGACTCCGGCGACGGTCGAGTCCCCCGCCGCGGCTTCGCAGAAGGCGGCGCGCGCGGACGGAAAGAAGCGGCGGGAAAAGAAGGGGAAACGCCGGGACAGATCCGCGGCGATCGCGTCGGAAAAGCCGATCCGCGTCCAAACGACGCCGAGGGGCTTCCTTCTCGTGGCCGCCGCCCTCACGGGCTTCGCCTTCACGCTGATGGAGCTGGTCTGGTATCGGATGCTCGCCCCGCTGCTCGGCGGCTCGACCTACACCTTCGGACTCATCCTCGCCGTTGCGCTCGCCGGGATCGGCGCGGGGTGGGGCGCCCGATCGATTCGCCGCCATCCCGGCACCTTTTCCGGCTTCGCCGCCACCTGCGCGCTCGAAGCCGCGTTTCTCGCGGTTCCCTACGCCCTCGGCGACCGCGTGGCCATACTCGCGGCGCAGGCGCGGCCCGTGGGCGGCGCGAGCTTCGGCGGCCTGGTCTTCGGGTGGACGATCGTCGCCCTCCTCACCGTCTTTCCCGCCGCGTTGCTGGCGGGCGTTCAGTTCCCGATTCTGATCTCGCTCTTGGGCCGCGGACGCGAGAGAGTCGGCACCGACGTCGGCTCTGCCTACGCCTGGAACACGGCGGGCGCGCTTCTGGGCTCGCTCGCCGGCGGCTTCGGGCTCCTGCCCCTTCTCTCGGCTCCGGGGACGTGGGTCTTCGTGACCCTCCTGCTGACGGCCCTCGCGATCATGTTCCTCGTTCTCGCCGCCGGCCGGAGAGAACGCGGGCGTTTCCGGCGGTCGATTCCGCTGGCGGCGGCAGCGGCGAGCCTCGTGTTCGTTTCGGCGACCGGGCCAACGGCCGCCTGGAGGCACAGCCCGATCGGCGCGGGGCGCGTCGATCTCTCGAAGGCCTCGCCCAACAGGCTCCGGGAGTGGGAGCGGGATTTCCGGCGGAGGCTGATCTGGCAGGCCGATGGCGTCGAGTCGAGCGTCGCGCTCCTGACCACGAGCGGCGGTCTCGCCTTCGTCATCAATGGCAAGATCGACGGCAACTCGCGCAACGATGCCCCCACACAGGTCATGGGCGGGTTGATCGGCGCAGCGCTCCATCCCGATCCGAAGCGTGCGCTCGTCATCGGTCTCGGCACCGGTTCCACCGCCGGCTGGCTTGCGGCGGTCCCGTCGATCGAGCGCGTGGACGTCGTGGAGCTCGAGCCCGCCATTGTCCACGTCGCAGAAGTCTGCTCGCCCGTCAATCAGAACGTGATGAGCAACCCGAAGGTCCGCGTGACGATCGGCGACGCCCGCGAGCATCTGCTGACCTCGCGCGAAACCTACGACGTGATCTTTTCCGAGCCGTCGAACCCGTATCGCGCCGGGATCTCCAGCCTCTTCACGGCCGAGTTCTACCTGGCCGCGCGCAGCCGTCTCGCGCCCGGAGGGATTCTGCTCCAGTGGCTGCAGTCCTACGAGGTCGCGCCCGAGACTGTCCGTACGGTCTACTCGACTTTGCGCGGCTCCTTTCCCCAGACCGAGAGCTGGTTTTCCAGGGTCGGAGACCTGATCCTCGTGGCCACCGCCGAGCCGATCCGTTATGACGTCCGCTCGCTTGCCGCGCGTCTCGCGCAGGAGCCGTTCAAGTCCGCGATGGAGGACGCGTGGGCCACTGCCGGCGTCGAGGGTTTTCTCTCGCACTACGTCGCGCGTTCGGCTTTCGCCGCGGAGAGGATCGCGGGGGCAGGCGCCGCGATCAACACCGACGACCGCAACGTGGTGGAGTTTGCCTTCGCTCGCAGTCTCGGGAGCTCGAAGTTGTTCGACCTCGAGACGACCCGAAG
>JBKPDV010000242.1:0-5942 GCA_046728075.1 Acidobacteriota bacterium
GTATTGAAAAATGGGTCCGTCCCGACCACGAATGCTCCGGCGTGCTCGTGAATCATCGCAGCGAATGCCTTCTCCAGCTCAGTCGGATCGTGAAGTTCCAGTATTTGAAGCCGCACGCTCAATGCCCTGGCTGCGCGGTCCGTCCCATTCAGAAACGGCCCGGTGTCTGCATAGGCCGGATTGGCGAGGACGGCCACGCGGTTCACGCCGGGTATAGCTTCCTTGAGCACTTCCAACCGCTTACCGCTCAACTCTTCACCTAGGGCGGTCACGCCCGTGACGTTCCCGCCCGGCCGCGCGAGGCTCGCGACCAGCCCACTTCCAACAGGATCGCCGGTTATCACCATGACGATGGGGATCGTGGCGGTCGCGTTCTTGGCGGCTAGGGCTGCCGAGATGGATCCAGGGACGATCACATCAACTTTCAGACGGACGAGTTCGGCTGCGAGGTCGGGCAGTCGGGCGAGATTGCCCTCAGCGAACCGATATTCGAAGGCTACGTTCTTGCCCTCAACCCAGCCGAGGTCGCGCAGCCCTTGCCGCAATGCCTGGAGGATTGGCCTGTCGGTGGAGGCAGAAATGGGTGATAGCCGTGCGACCCGGGCTATCGTCTCCGCCTGCTGCGCCTGGCTGGCGGGTGGCGCCGCGAGGAGCACCGCACCCGTGCCAGTGACGAAAGTGCGGCGGGTGATCACTGAATCACTTCATCCGCCCGCGCCAGCAGGGACGGCGGGATCGTGAGGCCGAGAGCCTTGGCCGTCTTGAGGTTGATGACCAGCTCGAACTTGGTGGGCTGCTCGACGGGCAGGTCGCCGGGCTTGGCGCCCTTGAGGATTCTGTCCACATACGTGGCTGCACGACGGTACATTTCCGGCAGGCTTGGCCCATATGCCATGAACCCACCAGCTTCTACGAACTGCCGAAACTGAGAGATCACCGGGAGATGCTTTCCACGTGCGAGTTCGAGAATCGGCCCATGAAGCGCGGCGATTGTCACACCGTCGATCACAAACAGAGCTCCAATATGTGGTTCCCCCCCACTCTCGAGCGCACGTGCGAGCTCGTCGCGGCCACGCATTGCCAGGTCGGTTAGGCGAAGTCCGAGCTGGCGACTAGCGGCGTCCATGTCACGAAAAACCAGTCCCGAGGTGGGAGTGGCCTCGCGCAATACGCCGATGTTTGTCACGCGAGGCAGCGCTTCCTTCAACAACTGAAGCCGCTTCCCGCTTAGTTCGCGAGTGTTCGACACCAGCCCCGTCACGTTGCCGCCAGGTCGCGCGAGACTTTGCACGAGATCAGACCCGGCCATGTCGGCTACCTGGACAAAAACAACTGGGATTCTCGCGGTGGCCTTTTTTGTCGCCTGGGCCGCTGGCGTATTTATTGGTACGATCACGTCAACGTTAAGTCGAACTAGTTCTGCCGCGACTTCAGGCAGGCGCTCGAGATTCCAGTCGGTAAATCGCCATTCGATCGCGAGATTCCGCCCTTCGACATACCCAAGCTCCTGAAGCCGCTGGCGAAATGCCTCCAAGACACGCGACGAGGACGCCGGGCCAGGCCCTGGTGAAAGCACACCCACACGCGCAGCCTTTTCCGACGGCTGCGCCTCGGCGGCCAGCGGCGCGGCGAGGAGGCCACCCGTCAGCCCGCTCAGGAACATGCGACGGTTCACTGAATCACTTCATCCGCCCGCGCCAGCACCGGCTGCGGGATCGTGAGCCCCAGGGCCTTGGCGGTCTTGAGGTTTATGACCAGCTCGAACTTGGTCGGCTGCTCGACGGGCAGGTCAGCGGGCTTGGCGCCCTTGAGGATTTTGTCGATGTATTCAGCGACGCGGCGGAACATGTTCGAGAAGTTCACGCCATAGGCGATGAGCCCACCTGCGTCCACGTATTCCCGGAACGCGAAGCTCGTCGGCAGCCGGTTCTTCAGGGCGAGCTGCGCGATTTCCCTGCGCACCCGGAAGATGGGTGCGGACTCCAACACGAAGAGCGCCTCGGCGCGTGACCGCATTACGACCCGAAACGCGTCCTCGAGATCCGGCGAATTGCAGCTTCAACGGCTGGAGCTTGAGACCAATCGACCGGTTTGCCGCTTCCACCTTCGCGAGTTGGTCCGCCGCGACAAGATCGGAGAACACCGCAACACGTTTGACCTTCGGCAGCATCTCCTTGAACAGGTCGAACCGTTTGGCCGTCAACTCCAAGTGGAGGAAGAATACCCCTGTGACGTTTGCGCCCGGCCGAGCGAGACTGGCGACGTAACCCAGCGCGACGGGGTCGAAGTTGATTCCCACGATGAGGATGGGGATCACGGTCGTTGCTTCCTTGGCGGCACGCGTCGCGGCATCGGTGGCCGTAACGATGACATTCACGTTGAGCCGAACCAGCTCTGCCGCGAGCCCGGGGAGCCGATCGAGCTTTCCCTCGGCGTCCCGGTACTCGAACGCGATGTTCTGACCATCGATGTAGCTCAGTTCCCGCAGTCTTTGCTCAAAAGCTTGGTAAAAAGGCGCGGAGCGGGGGTTCGCGGTCGCCAATATGCCGATCCGGGACACCTTCGCCGGTTGCTGCGCCTCCGCGGCGAGCGGCGCGGAAAGGACCACCGCACCCGTACCGGCAAGGAATGTGCGGCGATCCACTACTGGATGACCTCGTCCGCCCGTGCCAGGAGCGACGGGGAGATGGTCAAGCCAAGGGCCTTGGCCGTCTTGAGATTGATGACGAGTTCGAACTTGGTCGGCGCCTGGACGGGAAGCTCGGCTGGCTGCGCGCCCCGCAGGATGCGATCGACATAGACCGCCGCGCGCCGATAGTTATCGCGCTGGTCGTTTCCGTACGATAGCAGGCCACCGACTTCGGTAAATTGACGAAACGGGTAGACCGCAGGTAGACGGTGGCGAGCCGCCAGCACTGTGACCTCCGCGCGATGGACGTCCATGAAGGAGTCCGGGCATACGATAAGGCCACTATTCGGCTCACGGGCTTCCGCCGCAACGACCGATGTGAGCGCGGCCGTGTCGGCCACAGGCGCGGCGATCGCCTTCACTCCTAAGGACGCAGCGGCGGCGCTGAGGGGGGTCAGGAAATATTTGGAATAAGGCGCCGTTGCCGGGTTGAAGAAGAAGGCCACCCGCACCACGCGCGGCGCAACCTCCTTGACCAGCTGCACCCACTTGCCGGCCATTGTCGGTTCAATACTGGTGAAGCCGGTGACGTTGCCGCCCGGCTGGTGAAAGCTCGCGACGAAGCCGCTGCCAACCGGATCGGACACCGTCGCGAAGACGATGGGGATGGTGCGCGTGTGTTTTAGCAGCGCGGCCGTCGTGGGTGTGATGTGCGAAAGAATCACGTCGGGCTGTAGCGCGACGAGTTCTTTCGCGAATCGTTGCATCGACTCCACGTCGGCCGGTATCGGCCAGCGAACGTCGATGCGAATGTTGCGACCCTCCACCCACCCGAGCTTCTGCAGACCCTCCCGGAACGCCGCGACATTGGTCTGTGCATCCGGGTCGGTTTCGGCATACCCCATCAGCACGCCGATCCGTCGCAGCCGCTCCGGCTGCTGCACCTCGGCGGCGAGCGGCGCGGCTAGGAGGCCGCCCGCCAGCGCACCAAGGAAGGTGCGCCGATCGGTCACGGTGACGTGCTCATGATTTCTCCAGGATTCCGCGAATCGTCGCCAGCAGCTCCCGCACGCTAATGGGCTTGCCCTGAAAGCCGTCGAACCCCGCGGCCATAACCCTCTGACGGTCCTGCGCCATGACCGAGGCCGTGACGGCGATGACTGGAATCGTCCGGGTCGTCGCATCGGCTCGCAGCAGGCCCAGCGCCTCGATGCCGCTCATGCCGGGCAGCTGGATGTCCATGAGGATCAGGGCGGGGTGCCGTTCGCGGGCCAGCCGGACCCCCTCTTCACCAGTCTCGGTCTCGATCGTTTGATAGCCCTTGACCTGGAGGGTGTCCCGCACCAGCTTCAGGTTCTTGGGATTGTCCTCGACGATCAGGATCAGCTCATTCGCCATGGCCCACCGGGAGTCGGAACGTGAAGGTGGATCCCTTGCCCACCGCGCTCTCGACCCAGATCCGGCCCCCGTGTAGCTCGACGAACCTTCGTGATAGGGCGAGCCCGAGCCCCGTGCCCTCGACCTTCTTATCTGCCGTCCCGACTTGCCGGAATTCCTCGAACACCTTCTCCTGATCCTCCGGCGCGATACCGACCCCGGTGTCGGTGACGGAGATGTCCACGAGCCCGTCGTGAAGGCTCGCGCGAACCTCGACCCGGCCGCCCTCGGGCGTGAACTTCAGCGCATTGGAGAGCAAATTGAGCAGCACCTGCTTGACCTTCCGTTCGTCACCCCTGATGGTTGCGACCTGGTCGCTGATCTCATGACCGAGGGTGATGCCGCGCCGACTCGCCCGCTCTCGCACAAGGGTCAGCGCGTTTTCAATGGCACTGGGTACATCGAAGTCCGTCAGCTCAAGTTCCATCCGCCCGGCTTCGATCTTGGAGAGATCGAGGATGTCGTTGATCAGTGAAAGCAAGTGCTGGCCGGAGGCGTAGATGTCTTTCAGGTACTCGGACTGCTTGTCGTTCAGCTCCCCGAACATCCGCTCGTTCAACACCTCCGAGAACCCAATAATGGCGTTCAACGGCGTGCGCAGCTCGTGGGACATGTTCGCTAGGAACTCGGACTTGTGCTGGCTGGCCACTTCGAGCTGACGCCCCTTGTCCTCGATCTCCCGGAAGAGACGGGCATTTTGGATGGCCAGGGCGGACTGGGTGGCGAAGGTCTTGAGCAGCTCGACGATCTCCGGCAAGAACTCACCAGGTGTCTTCCGGATGAGGATCAAGCTGCCAATGATCTCGTCTTCACGGAGAAGCGGCACCGATAGCACTGCCCGATACCCCGCCCGAATGGTGATGTCGCGGACGCTGCTCTGGTATGCAGAGGGGTGGGTAATGTCGGCGACCTCGACCGGTTCTCGCATCTCGGCCGCCCTCCCGGAGACGCCCTCGCCCTTCCGGATGGGCACACCGCGGAGGGCCTCGGCATATTCAGTGTCGAGGTTGTCGACCGCGCGGCTGTGGAACTGCTGGCTCTCCTCGTCGTACTCGTAGATCAGGCATCCGTCGGCGCCGGCAAGCTGGCGTGCCCGTGACACGACGGTTTCGAGCACGGTCTCGACGTTGAGCGTTGAAGTGACCGCCCGGCTGACCTCGCCCAGCGCCGTCAGCTTCTCCACCGACTGGGTCAACTCGCCCGTCCGCGCCTCCAGCTCCTTGAAGAGGCGAACGTTCTCGACGGCGATGACGGCCTGATCGGCAAAGGTCTTCAGCAGGTCGATCTGGCTCACCGAGAACGATCCAGGCTGGCCTCGATTGACGACAATGGCCCCGATGGGGTTCCCCTCGCGCATCATTGGCACGGCAAGCATGCTGCGGAAACCGCCGGCCCGCGCGACGTCCTGCGCATACTCAGGATCCTCCAGCGCATCCTCGACCTGAATGACCGTCCGGCTCAGGATCGCGCGCCCGGCCATCATCCGCCGGTCCGGCCGCATCGGAAACGCTTCCTCAAGAGCCTGTCGCACCTCCTTTGTGTAGTTGTAGCCGGCTGCGAGGTGCATCATCTCGCCATCGAATCGGACAGCGGATCCATACAGCCCATCACACAACCGCACGGCGCTTCTGATGATCGTGTCGAAGACCGGCTGGGCGTCGGTCTGCGACCGGCTGATGACGCGCAGGACCTCCGCCGTCGCCGTCTGTCGCTCCAGGGCCTCTTTCGTTTCATTGAACAACCGCACGTTCTCGATGGCGATCACCGCTTGATCGGCGAAGGTCTTGAGGAGCGCGACCTGCTGATCTGCGAACGGCCGAACCTCGAACCGCAGCGCGAAGATCGTTCCCAACGCGCTCCCTTCGCGGACTAGCGG
>JBKPDV010000243.1:0-4372 GCA_046728075.1 Acidobacteriota bacterium
GAGATCTCCGATATCGATCGCCTCGTGTTCGAGGAAAAGCCGTTCGGAGAGACGCGGCGCGAAGCCCTTGCGGCAAGACTGGAGGAGCTCGCCAAACGAGTGAGGGCGTCCTCGGACTCCCGCTTCATCACGATCGAAGTGCTCGAGTTGAAGAGGCTCGCCTCGATCGCGAAGAGGTTTCCGCCGGATGCGGCGCGGACGCCGCTTCACAACGAGTGGATGCGCATTCGCAACAACCTCTTCGACGATCGAAGCTGGTTCGCGCGCAGCTCCAGGGACCTCGCAGCGGAGCCGCAAGGGATCAGCAAGTGATCGTGCCTCCGAAAAGCAAGCGTTCGGGTTCGGACCGTCCGATGAACTACCTGGAGGAGATCGACCACACGGTCGAGGGGTTCGGGGAGCTCTATGACGAGCTTCCCCTGTGGTCCGCGCCTTTCGGCCTTCTTCTCCTGGATCGAGTCCCGATGAAAGCGGGAGTCACGATTCTGGATGTTGGAGCGGGGACCGGATTCCTGACGCTGGAGATTGCGCAGCGGTGCGGGCCGAGCACGAGAGTGATCGCGGTGGATCCCTGGAAGGCCGGCATGAGCCGCTTGCGCAAGAAGCTCGAGCACCTGAATCTCACCAACGTCGTCCTGCTCGAGCAGGACGCGGCGGCGATGGACGTTCCCGACTCTTCGGTCGACCTCATCCTCTCCAACCTCGGCCTGAACAACTTCGAGGATCCGGCGGGAGTTCTTCGTGAGTGCCACCGGGTCGGCAAGCCGGACGCGAGCCTGTTCCTCACGAGCAACGTGACGGGGCACATGGCCGAGCTCTACGAGGTCTATCGCGGGACGCTGATCGAGCTGGGACTCACGGAGCGTCTTGCCGCCCTCGATGCCCACATCGCACATCGCGGAAACGCGGAATCGATCGCGAATCTGCTTCAGTCGGGGGGATTCCGTGTCGTTCAGGTCACGAAGGATTCTTTCCGGATGCGATTCGCCGACGGGACCTCGCTCTTGCGCCACGCGTTTGTCCGCCTCGGCTTCGTGCCCGGGTGGAAGTCCGTCGCGCCGGCCGACGCGCTGCAGAAGACCTTCGAAGCCTTCGAGCGCAATCTGAACGTGCTCGCGTCGCGGCTCGGAGAGATCGCGCTGACGATCCCGATGGTCTGCATCGAAGCGCATAAATCGAATCGGCCGCAGGTTCCGCGGAGATAGACTCGTCACGTTTTCCTGGCCGCGTCTGGATTCTGGTGCCGAGGAGGCTCATGATGCGCGTTCGCCGCACGGTTTTGCTCTTCGCTGTCGCTCTTCTCCCCTTTCCCCTGCTTGCCGCGACGTCGTCGACGGACGAATGGCTCGATCAGACGCGCGCGCGGTGGACCGCCGTCGCTCAGAAGGTCTGGGAGATGCCGGAGCTGGCTCTCGGCGAGAAGCGATCTTCGGCGGCTCTCGCGGCGGAGCTGGAGAAAGAGGGCTTCAAAATCACCTGGGGCATCGGCGGCGAGGCCACCGCCTTCTCGGCGGTCGCGGGCTCCGGAAAGCCGGTCGTGGCGCTGCTGGCGGAATACGACGCGCTGCCGGGGCTGTCGCAGGCTCCGGGCAAGGCCAAGAAGGAAGCCCTCGTCGAGAACGGGCCGGGACACGGCTGCGGCCACAACCTGCTCGGTACGGCGGCCGTCGCGGCCGCGATCGCCGCGAATCGGGCGCGCCTCGAGCAGAAGCTGCCCGGGACGATCCAGCTCTTTGGGACGCCGGCCGAAGAGCAGCTCTACGGAAAGACATTCATGGTTCGGGACGGCGCCTTCAAGGACACCGATGTGGTTCTCACCTGGCACCCCGCGGACCAGAACCTCGTCACGAATCGCACACGGCTGGCTGCCACGGCCGTCGACGTGGAGTTCTTCGGGCGAGCCGCGCATGCCGCGGCTTCTCCGTGGCTCGGCCGCAGCTCCCTGGACGCGCTGGTTCTCTTCGACCATGCGATGGCGCTGATGCGGGAGCACATCAAGCCGACCGCGCGCATCCATCGGATGCTCAGCAAGGGCGGCGCCGCGGCCAACATCATCCCCGACTATGCCAAGGGTCAGTACTGGCTCCGCGATTCGGACGGAGAGAGCGTCAACGAGATGCTCGGCCGGATGCGAAAGGCGGCGGAAGGAGCGGGGCTCGCGACCGAGACGCGTGCTCAGGTCAGTCTGCTCTTCTCCGTGAGGGATCCAGTTCCCAACAACGCTCTGGACAAGGTGGTCCAAAAGGAGCTCGAGCGCGTCGGACCGCCCGTCTTCGATGCCGCCGACGTGGAGCTTGCCACGGCGATCCAGAAGGAGCTGGGCTTCGAAACGGTCGGGCTCGCCACCACAGTCCTCCCCTACAAGGAGCGCAATGGAGGAACCGCCTCCTCGGACATCTCGGAAGTCAGCGCCGTCGCGCCGCTGACCGAGTTAAACGTCGTGACGCGCCCGATCGGAACCGCGTCCCATCATTGGGCGACGACCGCGTGCTCCGCCCATCCGATCGGCTACAAGGGAATGATGGTCGCCGCGAAGGTCCTCGCAGCCTCCGCCGTGGATCTCTTGAAGGATCCGGGTGTGGTGAGGGCGGCCAAGGACGACTTTCAGAAGGCGACGAAAGGACAACCCTACGTCTCGCCGCTCGCCCCCGATGCCAAGCCGCGATCCTACTGAGCCAACGTTCACGCCGATCGATCCTTCTTGACGCAGCGGGTAGAGACGGGCGAGCGCCTTGGTTAAGATGCGGCCGGTGACTTCCGTGGCGCCCTTCCATCCCGCTGTCCAGAAGTGGTTCGAGACTCGGATGGGCGAGCCCACGCCCCCGCAGCGCGAAGGGTGGCCTCCCATTCGCGAAGGGCGGCACACCCTGATCGCGGCTCCCACCGGCTCGGGAAAGACTCTCGCGGCTTTTCTCTCCGCCATCGATTCGCTGGTCCGCCAGGGGCCGGCACTGCCTGACGAAACGCAGGTGCTCTACGTCTCTCCGCTGCGCGCCCTCTCCAACGATATCCAGAAGAACCTCCAGGGCCCGCTCGCGGAGATTCGGGCGGGCGATCCTTCGATTCCGGAGCTGCGAGTGCTCGTTCGCACCGGAGACACGCCGTCGGCCGCGCGCACGGCGATGGCCCGCCGCCCGCCTCATATTCTCGTCACCACGCCGGAGTCGCTCTACCTTCTCCTCACGAGCGAAAGCGGCCGGAAAATGCTAGCGACGGTCGCGACAGTCATTGTCGACGAGATCCACGCGCTCGTGCGCGACAAGCGCGGGAGCCATCTCTCCCTCTCGCTCGAACGCCTCGAGACGCTCGTCGGCCGGTCGGTCCAGCGGATCGGCCTTTCGGCGACGCAGAAACCCCTGGACGAAGTCGGCCGTTTCCTCGTGGGAGCGGGACGCGCGTGCACTCTGGTCGACACGGGCACCTTCCGCCAGCTCGACCTGGGCATCGAGGTCCCCCCCTCGGCGCTGGCAACGGTCTGCTCGCACGAACAGTGGGCGGAAATCTACGCGCGTATGGCCGAGCTCATCGCGCAGCATCGCACGACGCTCGTCTTCGTCAACACGCGCAAGATGGCGGAGCGGATCGCCGGACAGCTGACGCGGTTGCTCGGCGAGGACGCCGTCACGAGCCATCACGGAAGCTTGTCGCGCGCGCGGCGGCTCGAAGCGGAAGAGCGGGTGAAGTCCGGCAAGCTGCGCGCGCTCGTCGCGACTGCCTCCCTGGAGCTCGGAATCGACATCGGCGACGTGGACCTGGCGATCCAGGTCGGCGCCACGCGTTCGATCGCCACGTTCCTCCAACGAGTGGGTCGGGCCGGCCATGCCTTGCGAAGGATCCCCAAAGGACGCCTCTTCCCTCTCACCCTGGACGAACTGGTCGAGGGCGCTGCCCTTCTCGCGTGCATCCGCGGGTCGATCCTGGACAGGACCGCTCTGCCTCCCAGGCCTCTGGACATCCTGGCGCAGCAGATCGTCGCGGCCTGCGTCAGCGAGGCCTGGGACGAGGAGAGCCTGTTCTCGCTGCTCAAGCGGGCCTGGCCGTACCGGGACCTTACTCGAGAGGACTTCGATCGGGTCGTTGGCCTGCACACGCAGAGCCGGCGCGCGTTGCTCCACCGCGATGGAGTGAACGGCCGGTTGATGGCCACGCGCCGCGCGCGGCTGACGGCGCTCCTCTCGGGAGGCGCGATTCCCGACACGGCCGACTATCAGGTGCGGCTCGAGCCGGAGGGAACGCTCGTCGGAACCGTCAACGAGGACTGGGCGATCGAGTCCAACGGCGGCGACATCTTTCAGCTCGGCAATACCTCCTGGCGAATCCTGCGCGTCGAGCCGGGCGTCGTCCGAGTGGCGGACGCGAAGGGACAGCCCCC
>JBKPDV010000244.1:0-17636 GCA_046728075.1 Acidobacteriota bacterium
ACGAATCGCCTCTGCTTTTTTCCCGGCCGCCACGAGGGCCTGCGCCTGGACCTCGATCGATGTTCCGAGCGCGTAGACCGCTTCGCGATTGGAGTCGTAGTCGGCCGGAGTCTTCAACTTCGCCTCGGCGGCCTCGCGGGCAGCCGCGGCGTAACTCGTCGCCGCCTTCCAATCGCCCATCAGCACGGCGCCGCGCGCGACCCAGGCGAGGCCGAGCAGATAGTCCCCGTCCTCCCCTTTCTCTGTCCGGTGATACTCCAGGATGGACTCGGCGCTGGGGAGGTCGCCCGCGGAGATCTTGTAACGGATCATGCGGACGTCGTCCGGCGCTGCCGGAGCAGCGGGTGCCGGGGTCGTCGATTGCTGCGCGTGGGCGGTCGAAGTCAAGACGTAGACGCAAAGAAGGGCCAGGAGATTGCGGGCGCGCATCGGGCCTCCTCGTTATTTCGGACAACGCAACCTCGAGGCGCCGAGCGGCATTCCCTGCTCTTTCGGCCCGGCGCCGGCGGCCGGTCGACCGCCGCCTGCCTCCAGGCGAAGTGCCCAGGGAGCAGAGCGAGGCGCCCATGTCCTGGTGATCCCGTGCCGTGAGAAGCCCTCCCCCCCCGCCGCCGGAAGCGTTCGATGGCGGCGCACTCGTCTTCGGTCAGCCCGTCGCCGGCCTCGAGGGCGAAGAGCCACAGCTCATCGAAATCGGACCGGTCGATGTCCAGAAGCACCGGATCGGATCCGGATCTCGAGACCTCTCTGTTTCGCGCACTCACGATACTCGGCTGATTGTCGACGCGGACGGACTCGAGTTGTTGACGCAGGAGAGAAAGGCTGTCGATCGACCAGTTGTCGGGTTCAGCGGGCGTGGTCGTTTGAAGAAGAATTTGAAGGGGTTTGGCGTTCATCACGGCACCTCGCCCTCTCATACGTCTCCCCCACGACGCCGGGTTTCGGCCGCGCTGCCGCCGGAGCTTCCGATCGACGCTATACGACGCGACAATGAAGAATCCGGGCCCCGGCGGCTCCCGCTCCTTTCAGGGTGCCTGCTGGGTCGCGGCCTCTGCCGAGACCGCGCGCTGCGCCTGACGGTTTCGAGTGAGATGAGGCACGATGCCGAGCAGCCGCTCGACCACCGTGAGCTGCGCCCGGTGATGCATTTCGTGTTCTTTCGTGCCGAGCAGCATTTCAAAACGGCTCTTCGAGGCGCCGCCCGGCATGCGCACCTGCTCGGCCAGGAACGCCTCGGGCAGGCTCTCCACCCACTGGGACCACCGTTCGCCTTCCTTCCGCAATAATTCGACGATCTGGTCCTTTGTTCTTGCGCGCTTCTCCTCCGATTTCTTGATCAGCGTCCCGAAGTCGAAGCCCTCGAGTGAGGGGAGGCGCTCCTCCCCGTGCAGGAAACGATCGGCCTCCGACAAAGACGCGATATGAACGAGCGTTTCCGCCACGGAACGGCTGTCCGGCGTCGGCCGATAGCCGTAGTCCTTTTCCGGGATGTCTTCGGCGATCAAGATCGTGTTCTTGCGCACCGTGCGCATGCTGTCGATCAACTGCTTGGGTCCGTAGAGATTCATCTTTCCTCCTTTAAGACTTTGCAGACTCATTCTTTTCTCAGTTCTCCATTTGAACCGAAACGTCTGGACTTCCGGAACGATTGTCGTCGAGCGACCAGCCGCCGCCGAGCGACCTGTAGAGCGCAACGAAGGCGTCGAGCCGGGCGAGCTGTGTCTGCGCGAGCGTGTTTTCGGCCGGGAAGAGCTGCTGCTCGGCGTCGAGCACCTCGACGTAACTCGAGAGCCCCGCGCGGTAACGAATGTTCGCCAACTGGACGGCCTCCTGGTAGGCAGCAACCGAACGAGCCTGCTCCTGCTCGGCCGAAGCGAGCTTCTGGTATGCGGCCAGCGCTGTCGAGACCTCACCGAAGGCGTTTGTGACCGCCGATTCGTATTGCACCTTGGCCTGTTCAAAGAGAGCCAGATTTGCGTCGTACTGGTTCTTCAAACGGCCGCCCTGAAACAGCGGCCCGGTGAGTCCGGCCGCGATCGACCAGACCTTCCCGGCCTGGAAGAGGTCCGAGAGGTCGGAGCTAACGCCGCCGAACGCGCCCGTCAGGCTGATCCTCGGGAAAAAGCCGGCCACCGCGGCGCCGACGTCAGCGTTGGCCGACACGAGCAGCTGTTCGGCCTGGCGGATATCGGGCCGCCGTTCCAGAAGCGCGGAGGGTAGACCCGGCGGCACCTCTGGAGGAAGCGCCTGCTCGGTCAGGCTGGCGCCGCGCGGAATCGGCCCGGGATTGCGGCCGAGGAGAAAACAGATCAGGTTCTCCTGCGCCACAATCTGTCGTTCCAGATCCGGGATCGTGGCCGACGCCGTCTGGAGCGCCGCCTCGGCGCGCGAGACTTCGAGCTGGGAGGCGATGCCTCCGGAGCGCTGGCGATTGAAGAGGTCGTAGGTCCCCTGGAACGCCTCGGTCGTCCGGCGCGCAATCACGAGCCGCTCGTCGAGCTCACGAAGCTCGAAGTAAGACTGGGCCACCTCGGAGACGACGGAGATCAGGACGCCCCGTCGAGCTTCTTCCTTCGATAGGTACTGCGCCAGGGCAGCCTCGGAGAGCCGCCGGATGCGGCCCCAAAGATCGATCTCCCAGGAGAGCCCGAGCCCGACGTCGTGGAGATTCTTTGGAGTCGAGCCCGGCAGGACGAACTCCGACTGGCGGCTGCGGGACCACGCTGCCTGGTACTGGAACTGCGGAAAGAACTCCGAGCGCGCGATGCCGGCGCGAGCGCGAAACTCCTCGACACGCCATGCCGCCGTGCGGAGGTCGTAGTTGTTGCGCAACGCTTCGTCGATGAGCGCTTTCAGCGCGTCGTCGCCGAAGATGTTCCACCAGGGCCGATCCGCCAGGGAGGCCGCGGCGGATTCGCTTGCCGATGCGCCCCGAATCGCCTCCGGAACGCTGACGGCAGGCCGGTTGTAGTTCGGTCCAACGGCGCAGCCCGACAGGAGAAGTGAAATCGCGAGAAGAATTCGAATTCTCATATGCACCTCATCCGCCGGTTTTCGGCGATGTGTCGATGAAGACGTCCATCTGCTGGCCGACGTAGAGCGGAAGATCCTGGCCGTCGATTCGGTAGATCACCTGGAGCACACGCGTGTCCACGCGCTCCGTGCTGTCTCCGGTCAGGGATTTCTTCGGAACGACGAACGGTTCGAAACGCACGAAGTGGAGCGGCGTCTTTACGCGAGCGTCGCCTCTTAGATGCGCGGTGGCGGCTGCCCCCGGCTTCACGCGCCAGGCCTCGTGCTCATCCACATCGACCCGCACGTTGAGAGGGCGCAGACCGCCAAGGAGGATGAGCGGAGTCGCCGTCACGGCGGTCGGGGCGTACTCGCCGACATGGATCTTGACCTGGAGCACCTGCGCGTCCAGCGGCGCGCGGACCGTGCTTCTCTCGATCTCGGTTTCGACGGACCGCACCTGGGCCTGCGCCGACGACGCCTGGGTCTCGGCTTCTTCGAATTGCGCTTTCGCCGTCTCCACGGCCGACCGGCGGCGTGTCGTCTCTTCGACGCTGATCGCGCGTTTGTCGGTCAGTCCTTCCGCGAAGTCGAGGCTTCGTTGCAAGTCGTCCAGATGAGCCCGCGCGACTCGAATACCGCTCTTGGCGACCGCGAGACTGCTACGGCGGACCGCCAGATCCGCGCGGAGCTGGCGCGTATCCAGCACGAAAAGAGGGTCGCCCGCCTTCACGGACTGTCCAACAGAGACGGAGACCTGGCCGACGACGCCGGCCAGAGGGGTGCCGATGGCGATGTTTTCGCTGTTGGCCTCGATCAGGCCCACGGCCGCGACCGTCCTGGAGAAGTCCGAGACCGGCGCGGCAGCGGGGGGATTGGTGCTGTGTCGGCGCGGAGTTGTTCGGGCCACCGAGTACGCCGCCCAGAGAGCGGCGAGGATTCCGATGACCGGCAAGAGGAAACGTTTCATAGAGCAGCCTCCTTTTGGAATGAGTCGACCTCTCCGATGCCCTCCACGACGGACCCGTTCGGGCGAGTGACGTCCACGATTTTTCCGTCGTCCATGCGGGCGATGCTGTGAGCGTGATGAAAGACCCGAGAATCGTGCGTCACGACGACGACCGCGCGGTCGGGTTGGACCGCGTTGGAAGCCAACAGCTCCATCACGGCCTCGCCCGTTGCGTGGTCGAGGGCCGCCGTCGGCTCGTCGCACACCACGATGCGCGGCTCATGGACGAGAGCCCGGGCGAGCGCAACGCGCTGCTGCTGCCCGCCCGAGAGCTTGGAGGGAAGAGCCTGGACGCGCTTTTCCAGCCCGAGCCGCGACAGGAGGTCCTTTGCGCGATCCAACGCCTCTTTGCGCGGGACGTCGGCGGCGAGCAGCGGAACGGCGACATTCTCCGCCGCCGTCAGGGCCGGCAGCAGGTTGTATTGCTGGAACACGAAACCGAGGTTCTTCCGACGGAAGAGCACTCGATCCCGGTCGGCAACCCCGTCCAGGCTCTGACCGAGGACCGTCAGGTCGCCTGCGTTGCGGTCCAGCAGGCCGGCGATCACGCACAAGAGCGTCGTCTTGCCGCAGCCGCTCGGGCCGACCAGGAAAGAGAGCTCCCCGAACCGCGCCTCGAAGTCCACGCCTCGGAGCGCGTCGATCCGGGTCTCCCCTTCTCCATAGTGCTTCTGGACGTCGTGACACGAGATCGCGTGGCCGTTGGATTCCATGGCGTTCACCCCTGAAAGACGGCGGCCGGCTCGAGCACGAGCACGCGCCGAATACTCAAAACACTCGCCACGATGACGACGAAGAAAATGGCGGCGCCGGTGATGCCGACGCACTGCCACATCAGCACGATGTGGCGGGTGGCGAGCTTGTGGAGAGTCAGCTCGAAGAACGAGGCCGCCATGCCGGTGCCGATGGCAAATCCCAGGGCTCCGACGCTGAAGGCCTGCAGCAAAATCATTCCTGTCAGTCGCAAGTTGGTGACGCCGATGGCCTTCAACGCGCCGAACTGCTTCAAGTTGTCGACCGTGAACAGGTAGAACGTCTGGCCGGCGACGACGGTCCCGACCACGAGCGCCACGCTGATCGTGATGCCGAAGTTGACGGGGATTCCGGTGTTGCGCAGGTAGTAGCCGACGCAGTCCCACATGAACTCTCTCGTCGTTCGCGCCCGAAGGCCGGTCTGTTTTTCGATGCGGGCCGTGAGCTCCTTCGGGGTTACTCCGGGCGCCGGTCGGGCGATCAGGAAGGAGAGCTGGGTTCGTTCCCGCCCCACGAAGCCGACGGCCTCGCTGTAGCGAGTGTGCATGACCGGCAGGCTCGCGAACGGCGGTGACGCGTCGGAGATGCCGACGATCCTCACCAAGTGGTCATTCATCTCGAGCGTTCGATCGAGCCGGAGCGGCTCTTTGGGAAAGAGCAGGACGTAGCCGGCCTTGTCGATGACCACGGAGTCGGGCTCTCGAAGCCGCTCCCAAGAGCCCATCACCATCTCCCGCGGCGCTCCGGCGAGCGTGGCGTCGTCCAGACCGATCAGGAAGGACGCCGCGAACTTCCCGGTGCTCGTCCGGGCCACGGGATTGCCCTTGAACAGTCGAACCGCCCAGCCGACGCCGGGAACCCCTCGGACCCGCGTGAGATCCGTGTCCTTGAGAGCCTTCGTCTGGTCCCAGTACTCGGTCTTCGGATCCATGATCCAGACCTCGGCATCGGTGACGTCCAGGATCTGGCTGGCCGTCCGCCTCAGGATGTTGGCGAAGATCGAGGTCTGGTTCTCAAGCAGGAACGTGCAAAACGCGATCGCGAAGACCAGGCCGAAGTATTTGGCTCGGTCCCCCGTCAGCATGCGTAAAGCCACGAAGTTCATAGGCGCCCTCCTGCGTTTAGATGATGATGATCATCCCATTGGGTAAAAAAATTTCTCACCCGCGAACCGCATCGAGATAGAACTTCTTGGCGTTCTCGAGAAACCGCCGCCTGGCGGACTCGTCAGTGAGGACTCGAGCGATCGTCAATGTGCCCGCCATTCCGGACATGAGCATTCTCGCCTTCGTTTCGCGCTCCTGGTCCGTCGCGCCAGGCATGTACTTGGCCATCCTGCGGATGCGCTCCTTCAGGATCTTCTCGAAGGCAACCCGAGCTCGCGAGCGGGGCGGACGGCGCGCCAGCTCGGTCGCGAGGGCGGCGACGGGGCACCCGTCGGCCGCGTTGTCGCAGTGTTCGATGTCCAGGTAAGCGTCGATGAGCGCCTGGACCTCGCCCCCCTTCGGCGCCCGCTCGACCGCCGACGCGATCTTGCCGGAGATCCCGTTCCGATCCTCGGCGAACGCCTCGACGAGCAGGTCCTCTTTGCTAGCGAAGTGGCGATAAAAACCGCCGTGGGTCAGTTGGAGGTCCCGCATGAGATCTCCGATTGCCGCACCCTCCGTGCCGCGGCTGCGGAACCGGCGTGCGGCCGCTCGGACGATTCGCTCCCTAGTCTCTTTCTTGTGCTTGGCTGAATATCGCATTGCCTGACTCAAAGGATTATACGTATCATCTCAAGGGCGAGTTTCAAGAGATAGGCTGGCAAGGATGTGAGGATGACGCTAACCCCTTTGAGGCCAGGAGCTCACAATGAAGAGGACGGCAAAGAGAACGACGAAGAAAGAGGAGCCGGTCGAGGCCCCGGCGAGCTTCGCGGCCATCGCGGCGGCCTTCTCCGAGGATCGAAAGGTCACCCGAGAGAAGGGGTGGGGGTCCGCCAACCTGGTTCTGAAGTGGAACAAGAAGATCTTCGCGATGCTCGTCGGTGGCGACCTCGTCGCAAAGCTTCCAAGGACAAGGGTCGATGAGCTCGTAAGACGCCGCGAGGGCCGCCGCTTTGATCCCCGCGGCGACGGAAGGCTGATGAAGGAATGGGTCGTCGTTGCGGACGGACGGGCTCCCTGGGTCGATCTCGCGAGGGAGGCCTATCGTTTCGTGAAGGAAGGCTGACCCTGCCGCCACAACCAGTAGGTTCCAACAGCTATCCCCAAACCGGGGCCGGGCGGCCGTCGAGGATCCAGACGATGTAGTCGGTTGGCGGCGGCGCTCCTCCAAGCTCGCGCAATCGCGTGGCGTTTTGCGCGCGGTGGTGCTCGCTGTGCATGACGACCTGCTGCATCGTCTCGGAGAGCCGCACAGGCCGCTGCGGCTCCGGAAACCACGGAACCCTCAAGACCTCGTCCAGCCGTGCGGGCGCCCCCGCGGCGACGAAGTCTGACAGCTCGCGGTAATAGCTCCTCACGGTTTCGCGCAAAGTCGCCATTGAAGCAAAGCTCTCGAGCGGTGGCGGCCAGCGAGGAGTGCCCTTCCATACCTCGAGGAAGGCGCACTGTACGGAATGGAGGTGATAGAGCCGCTTGCGTATGGCTTCGTCTTCGAGCGCGCCCGGGTGTGCCGCCAGCGCCCGCCAGTGCACCGAGTCCGCCCACTGCTGATGCGCGAAGAGATCGGCAAGTACATTCAGCATGACTCAGGAATCATATGGCTGTCCGTATGACAGGCCAGGTCACAACAACCAGGCACCCCGTGCCATGAAGGCCGCCACGAACACGATCATGATCACGAGGGCGAATTCTACGGCATTGACTCGCCTGTAGGCCTCGAGAGAAAACTGGGGGAGCGTTAGCCCCTGGCGACGCGCCTGGCGAACGCGGAGGAACGTCGACATCGGCGCGATCTCAAGCGCAAAGACCGCCCCGAACAAGGCGAGCTTGATCCAGAAGAAGCCGTTGTGCCAATAGAAACCGGCTGCTTTCCGCCAAGATATACGCGCGCGAGGCCGGAGGCGATCCACAACACCGCCGCGATTCCCCAGGCGTTGTCGGCGTCGAGCAGCCGCCCCCAGCCCTCGTCATCCAGAGGACGTGACAAGGCGCGCCCGCGCGCGAAGAGCGCTCCCGCGCCAAGAACCAGCGTCAGCAAGTGAATCGCGGACAGCAGCGCCGCAAGGATCATTTCAGAACGCCCGACGTTCCGTAATCGGCTCCCCAGGAGCCGGTATAGAGCTGCCACAGCGAGACGATGTGGAGCATGAAAGCGAGCGGCACCAGAAATGTCGGTACCAGAGCGAGAGGGAAGCGGGTCAGAAGTTCCGAAGTCGGCGACGTGTGGAAGATTCGGGCGGGTCCCGGGGTGGTCGCCACGCCCAGGCCGATCGCTACGATGAGATCCGCCAGGCCGAAGAAGTTGAAGAAGATCGCGCGTGCTCTTCCGCCGGGCGAATCAAGCTGACCGGCCACCCAAAATGCCGTCAATCCCACTAGGATGTCTCCGATCCCTGCGGGCAACGCCCAGAGAGCGGGCACCTGACCGTTAGCCATGAGCAGGAGGAATACAGCTCCAACCAGCCGCCAGACGTTGAGCCGGATTAAGTGCTTCTGATTCGACAGAAGGCTTCGCAGCGAAGCCGAACCGGCCAGCGATGCGCCCATCACTGCGAAAGCCACCAGCAGATTGATTCCTACCGGCGGCGGCGCGGTCCTCGAAGGTGGCTGCATGAAAACGCCGCGCAGGGCGAGCACCGTGGCCAGAGCCGCCCAGAGCGCCAGCACGATCCCGGCGGCAATCGCGATATTCCTTTCGCGGCGGGATCGGTGCGCGAGCCACATCACCAGGAATAGCGCAACGACGACGGCGTATGCCGGGACGACAACGAACAATGTCAGAAGTTCGGTTGACATCTATCGTCCTTTTCTGCGAGCCAACCGCCGTCTCGCCTTCACGGAACTCATTCATCGCACGGCGATTCCGGGCGGGCAAGTAGGCACTCTGAGGTAACTGAGGAACCGCAACACCCCGACGTTGAGCCCCTTATCAGCGATCAGTCCGAAGACTGGCGCGGACGCAAAAGTTATGTTCGGAGTTTTTGACGTAGACGCGCGACGGGCCGTGCCGCTTCTGTCGGGTGACTGATTAGGCGGAGACTTTTCCTTTTCGGGAGGGCTGCCTTCCGGAAGTGCGCCTCAGCGCCTCCCGGTGTTGCTCCGTCCATCGACACATTTGACTGAGCGGTTCGTTCATCGACAGGCCAAGCGCCGTCAGCGAGTACTCCACTCGCGGCGGGACGACGGGGTAGACCGTTCTCGCGACCAGCCCGTGTTCCACGAGGTTTCGCAAGGTCTGCGTGAGCATCTTCTGTGACACGCCGGAGAGCTCTCTCTTGAGCTCTCCGGTTCGCTTCGTTCCCTTTGCGAGGGAACGGACCACCGGAATCGTCCATTTGTCGGCGAGAAGGCCGACGACGATCGAACCTCCGGCTGTCTTGTGGTACGGGATTGGGGCTGGATCGCTCACGATACCTGCACATTAAAGCACGCGGGGGTTGCTAAGGCACCTCGCGGTGCGTACTTGTCCGCCGGAAGCCACTGTGCCATCAATGCGTTCGTCCTCAACTCGAGGCTGCTGGGCCGGTGCCCAATCAGCGATGTCGGATTACTGGAAGATGGAGGTAGAGATGAAGACGCTTCCCTTTCTTACTGTTCTTTTGGCGGCAAGCCTCGACACGGCCGCTGCCCGAGCGCAGATGAATAAGTACCCTCCGATCGACAAATACTTGATGCCGCGCGACGCCGAAATCGCGCTCGCGAAAAGCGCCGCCCCGGCGAGCCTCGCCGATCACGCGACGATCAAGGTCCTGACCAGGTCCGGATACGTCGTGGCTCGAGAGGGCGATAACGGAGCCGTCTGTATGGTCATGCGCGGATTCAGCGCGCCGACGTATACGCCGGCCCAGTTTCGCGACCTCGTCTACGATCCGACCGTCCACGCGCCCATCTGCTTTACCGCCCCGGCGGCGCGGACCGCAATGCCGTACTACGAGCTGCGAACCAGGCTCGCGATGGAAGGCAAGACGCCCGATCAGATCGCCGAATCTCTTCAGTCCGCGTACGTCAGAGGAGAGCTGCCGCGCAGAGACGGTGTGACCTTTGCCTACATGTGGTCCGCGCACCAGCATCTCGGTCCGGGAATCGGAGCTTGGCATCCGCACATGATGGTGTTCGCGCCCTACACCGAGAACTCGATGGTGGGCGGCAACGAGTTCGGCAGCCCGCTGCCGCAGGTGTCGGACGATGCGGGAACTCCGTTTACCGTCGTCGTCGTCCCGGTGGACGACAAGCTGGCAATCAGACCTCGATGAGTGTTCGTCCCCCGCGGGACTGAGGCGTCGCGAGAAGGCGCTCGACGAACGGCTGCGCGCGCTCGGCGCGGACCCTGTCGTGCTCGACGGTCTCGACCCGCGGGCGGTCGGGCAAGCCGTTTCCGCCGCGAAGCCGGACGCAATCGTCCACCAGGCGACCGGTCTCGCGAATCTGAGCGACTTCAAGCACTTCGATCGCAGCTTTACGCAGACGAACCGCCTTCGCACCGAAGGCACCGACTTCCTGCTGGCCGCCGCGCGCGAGGCGGGAGTCCGCCGATTCGTGGCCCAAAGTTACGCCAGCGCGCGATACGCGCGCGTGGGTGGGCCGGTCAAGACGGAAGAGGATCCGCTCGATCCCGCTCCGGTGCCGTCCATGCGCGAGACCTGGGCCGCGCTGGCACACCTCGAAAAGGCCGTCAGCGGCTCCGGCGGGATCGCGCTCCGGTACGGCGGCTTCTATGGCGCGCCGAACGACGGGCTCATCGAGCCCATACGCCAAAGGCATTTCCCGATCGTCGGCAATGGCGGCGGCGTAACCTCCTTCATCCACCTCGACGACGCCGCC
Organism: Acidobacteriota bacterium; assembly: GCA_046728075.1. Lineage (GTDB taxonomy): Bacteria > Acidobacteriota > Thermoanaerobaculia > UBA5066 > Gp7-AA6 > JBKPDV01. The sequence continues at coordinate 10,744 of JBKPDV010000244.1, forward strand.
TCTGCGACCGTCCTCGCGCTGGAACACGACGGCCCCGCCATCTACAACATCGTCGATGACGAGCCCGCCCCGGCCCGTGAGTGGCTGCCGGTGGCCGCCCAAGCGCTCGGACCGGGCCACCCCGCCACGTCCCCGCTTGGCTCGCGCGGCTGTTCGCGGGCGAAGCCGTGGTCATGATGGCGACCGAGTCTCGCGGTGCCTCCAACGCGAAGGCAAAACGGGAGCTCGGCTGGAAACTGCGCTATCCGAGTTGGCGGCAGGGCTTCTTCGAGGTGTACGCGAAGCGGGGGACCGTCTCGACCGCCGCGTGACAGAAGCGCTTGCATGCAGGATCGAGACGCTCAACCTTGAGGAGGTGGAGACAACGGGTTCGTCTGCATGGTCATGCGCGGATTTAGCATCTCGTTCCGGGAGTCGGAGCTTGGCATCCGCACATGATGGTGTTCGCGCCCAACTACGAGAACTCGATGGTGGGCGGCAACGAGTTCGGCAGCCGCTGCCGCAGGTTGCGGGAACCCATTTACCGTCGTCCTCGTCCCGGTGGACGACAAACTGGCAATCAAACCTCGATGACTGTTCGTTCCCCGCTGGACTGAGGCGTCGCGAGGAGCCAATGACACAGAACGAGGAGAGACGGCTCGCCCGGCTCTGAATTCTCGCGTTTACGGCAGAACGTCCCTCTCCTGTCCCTTCATTCCGAAGCCGCGCCCAGCGTCGGCAGGATCAGCGCCCGAAACAAGTCGTTGACTTCCTTTGGGGAAAGCGGGCTACGGCTCTCCACCCAACAATTCAGCACGAGGATGAACGTCGAGGCCGCATACTGGACAAGAAGATCCGGCGGAATCTGGCGAGCCGCTTTCCGACGGCCTTGAAACTCCTTCTTGACCTCATCGGCAATCAGCCCGGCGAGCACCCGCCGGAGGTGCTCATGAAGGATGGCTCGACCTCTTGCCCCCATCCTGGCCTGGCCCGCCCGCCGGTGCCGGTCGAGGTGCTCGAAGATCGGAAGGCTGAACCAAATCATCCTTTCATGGCGCTTCGCCGAGGATGGCTGCACTGTCGATGGAACGGCGCGAAGCATGTCCCGTATCCCGCTGACCAGGAGATCGTCTTTGTCGCGAAAGTGCGTGCTGCCGAGTGCAGGACGATGCCGGTCGTGTCCGGGGTTACGTTCGTATTCATCGTCGTCACGTCACGTCGCGCTCATCGCTGGGCACCTAATCCTGTTCCGGGTTTTGTCGCATACGGCGTTGGCGGCCTCAGTCGTATCGGGCGTGATTATTCTGGTCGTGATCAAACATCTTGGTTTGCTCGGTCCGCTCGTGATGCTGATCCGTCGTCGATCTCGGCGTCGACCCTAACCGTCGGTGGCTTGACTGCTGCAGTGCTCCGTGACCGACGCCGACTGGAACGCAGATTGTCGGTCCTTGTCATCCATGCCTGCCCCCGCTCGGACGTGTCAGAAGAACAGGCCGCTCGCGAGGGCGCATCCTAAACCGGCGAGCGACGCAAAGGTGCGGACAGTATGGTAGAGCTGCCAGCGGTCCCTGATTCTCGTCCAGTCGGAGGGAAGAGTCGTCGGCGTCCACTGCTTTATCCGGTTATCGATAGGTACGTTGACGAGCAGCGTGACCAGCAACACCACGACGAAAAGCACCAGCCCGGTCACCTCGAAGTAAAAGGCTCCGGTCAGTTGCTGGCGAAAGAGCAGGAACAGCACCGCCAGGGCCGACAGTATCGAGGCAGGCATCAGAATCCGCATCGGCCATGCGAGATTCCGGATCATCGTTCGCCCGATTTCCAGAAATCCCGCGGGAGTGATCGATGCGATCGAACGACTGAGGCTGAACCACGTGCCCCACAGAACTCCAGAGACCAACGCGAAGAGAAAGATGTTGACGAATTGAGCGATCCTCATGTTCCACCATTCTGCGTCACGTTGAGATTTTTCGGTCCGGCGCCAGCGGCACGAGCCGGGCTTCCTGAATCCCGACTTCCTCAGTCGGCCCGCAAGGGCCAAGTCCAATTCCAATGCACACCAGAGGCCAGGCGAACCCTCGGCGAAGTAGGAACGTCGGTCGTCTGATGCCGTTCGCCGGCGCCGGCTAGGCCGGGGGCTGATAGAGCTGAATCAGGTTGCCGCAGGCGTCCGAGAAGATCGCGATCTTCATGGGCCCGGCGGGCGCCGGCTCCTTGACGAACGTGACGCCCCGTTTCTTCAGGCGCTCGAATTCCGCCGCAAGGTCGCGCACTTCGAAAGCGGCGAGCGGGATGCCCTGAGCGAACATCGCTTCCTGGAAAGTCTTCGCCGCCGGGTTGGCGTTGGGCTCCAGGGCGAGCTGAAGATCGTCCGGGCCTTCAGGGGAGATGACGGTGATCCAGCGGTATTCGCCGACGGGAAAGTCGGCCTTCGTCCGGAACCCCAGGATCTCTGTGTAGAACTTCTGGGCCTTCGCCTGATCGTCCACCAGGATGCTAGTGAGCTTGATTCGCATGCTTCGCCTCCGAGCCCGAGTCTGCCGTAGCAAGCCCGTCTAGGCTTCTCGAAAACTGCGAAAGGCCGAGGGCGGCAGTCGGCTCATCAGGTTCAGGCAGCCGGGAAAGAGCTCGCGAGGGAGCGCGCCCGGCACTTGCACCATCGAGCGCGCTCGCCTCCGAAAGGAGGAGGGCGGTTCGCCGACGCGGCGGTTGAAGAGGTCGCTGAAGCTGCCGAGGCTTGAGAACCCGACCTCCATGCAGACGTCGGTCACCGAGAGCCCGCCCATCGCGAGAAGGCGTCTCGCCCGATCCAGGCGAGATCGGATCCGGAGCTGATGGGGCGTGAGCCCGAAGAGCGCATCGAATTGACGGATGAAGTGAAAAGGGGAAATTCCGGCCGAGCGCGCCACCACCTCGATCGACGGCGCGAACTCCGTATCCTCGGTCAGTGCCTCTCTGGCCTCGCAGAGCCGGCGGAACACCTCGGGCCGGATCAGCACGAGCTCAGTCTATCAACGAGAAATCAGAGAACCACCTGAAGGTGAAGGTCAGTACCCGCGACAGCTTGCCGCCCGTTGCTAGTCAGTTCTGGGGTCTGAGAAGGTGTGAAGTCGCAGCCACCTACAGAATTACAGACCTGACCCTAGTCGGTCTCAGGGCCTGGACCCTGGCGTGTCTTGAATGGCGGTCGCGCCGCCGTGTCACACGACGGTTCTAGCCCACGCACCGTGCCGCTGCGTACCAAGCGTTCATATAGCCGCCCGAGGCAATCGCTCCACTCCGTATGTCCTTGATTGCGCATGTGGACTTCGCGCCGGTTCGGAAAATTTCCGGCGACACGCGCCGTGAACCAGAGCGGCGACGCAGGATCGCTGTCTCCTGAGGAGAAGAGCGCCGGAACTGGCGAGCGCACCGGCTCGCGATAGCCCGGCGGGAGCGAACTTTTCGGCCACTCCTTGCAGGCCGCCTGTTGCTGGCGAACGCGGTAGTCTCCCACGAACATGCCCTGCGTTTGCGTCCGGACGTCCGATTCTCGAATGAATGCGACATCCTCGTTGCAGGTAATCGTGAAGAACAAGCCGAAACTGATGCTCGAATCGCGTTCTTGCGCACTCGACAGAATCTCGTCCACGATCGGCGTCCAGTTGCCCTTATAAGCTTGATGAACCAACCATGGCACGGTGGCGGCGCCTGCGACGCGATACAGCTTGGCACGCAGGATTTCCGCGACCCGACCGTGGGTCAAGCGGACAGCGCCGGTAATGCCCGGACCCGAGACGTTCACGCCTGAATCCAGACGAGCGAGCATTTCACGGAATTCCGTGGGCAAGTTTGGGAACTCGGCATGACATCCGGCATCTGCAGCGCATGCGGCGAACGTCTTCTCCATCGCCAGTTCCGCTGCCTTGGCGAGCGGGACCGGAATCGTTACATCGATGGGAACGACACTGCCGAAGTACACCGTCCGCACATTCTGCGGATAAGTGCGGAGATAGACTTGTGCCGCGCGAGTCCCGTACGACGCTGAGAACAGGTTCAGCTGCCCATAGCCGAGTGCTCGGCGGATGTGCTCAAGATCGCTGGCCAGATGGGCGTACGTGTACTGACTGAGGTCGGCGCGTGTGCGCGATTGCTGCGCGCAGCGTCTTACTGCAGCGAGAGGAAAGAAGTCTTGGAGATTCTGCGCCGCTTCTTCTGGCGCATATAGATTGCACTGCAGCGTTGCCGAGCGACCGGTACCGCGCTGATCGACCAGGAGCAGATCGCGCTCCTGAAGGAGTGGCCCAAATTGCGCCGCGTAGTACGCGGCTCCGCTGATCGCGTCTTCGCCAGGTCCGCCCATCAGGGTGACGATCGGATCCGCAAGGGCCTTCCCGGAAGCCGCGGGAACAACTGCAACGCTGATGGGGAGCCGGCGGGCATGCGGACGACTGGGATTCTCTGGAATCTCGAATACGCCACATCTGGCAGGTCGCCGCAAGTCCGGAAGGCGGCATAGCTTCAGCGCAGTCTTCCTCGCAGCAACTTCTTGCGAGCCTTCACTCGCGGCCGCATCCGCTTGCGCCGCGCATAGGATAAACGCTATGGCCGCCAGCAACAGATGTGACCAGGATCGTGCTGCGTACCGGTATCGGAACGGCACCCCGTTCCTCCTGTTCGTACTCATCGACCGCTGGAGCCGAGCGCGCGACGCTTGTTTCGTTGACGACGTCAACCGGCATCCCCGTCCCATATCGTCGCTCGCCCGCTCGAGCTCCGTCGTCTTCAGAGAAGGTCTAGGTATGTAGGTAGACTGTTACCTCTAGGGTACTCTGGGCTTGCACCAACTACATAATATAGACGTGGCCCCAGCAGAGCCCATAGACCTGACCCCAGCAGGGCCCTGACCCCAGCAAGACCCAGGCACACAACAATACAGGTTTTCAGGACTGACCCGCCCTACCGCGGGATCGGTGAGGAAGCGATGCCCATCGACCTCGAGCAGAGTGGTCGAGTGGCCCAGCCAGGTCACCCGCAGCCCCGAGGTTGAGGGGGCCGCAAAGCGCGCCGGTTCAACCGGAGAAGTGCTCGGCCGAGCCTTTGGGCCACGTGCTGGGCAAGAAAGAACGGGTGGGACCGGGCGTGCGCCTCTTCGCCGATCCCGAAGGTCCCTTTCGACGCTCTCGGACCCGAGTTCCGCGAGCACTCTCCGAAGATGCTCATGAAGGATTGCTCGCTCTCGGGTCCCCATCTTGGCCAACCGTGCGCCGGTGCCGATCGAGGTACTCGAAGATGGGAAGGCCGAACCGGATGACCTTCTCATACAGTTTTGCCGAGGAAGGAAGCTGCGTCGCTCGATCTCCGGCTGTTCCCTGAGGATTAGGCTCGGACGGGCCGAAATGCAAGACGAGCACGAGGAACAGATTCGGCCGGCCGCTCGCGAACGTCGATCATCAAAACCCCGAAGCGATCTCCCATCCTGCGATTGCCCTACTTCTCAGGCGAGCGAATTGGCATAGGCTCGGAGCGTGAGCATCAGCAGTACCCTCGTCCATCGCGCCGAGATTCGATTCCACGAGGCCGCGGATGCGTTGCGTTCCTTTGTCGGATGCTTCTGGGTTGTCACGGCGGAGCGGGACGCTACCATCCGCGTTGTGCCGGACGGCAGCACCTCAATTTCCATCCAGCTGCAGAAAGACAAGGCCTCGGAATGGTTCCTGCGCGGTCCGCTCGTCCGGTCCGACGAGCGACGCTTCGCATCGTCCGCGACGCTGATCGGCGTTCGACTGCGCCCGGGCGTCGCATTCCTCCTTGGCCGGATTCCTGCGCATACGATGGTTGGCCGTCGCATTGCCTTGAGCGAGATCGCGGCGTGTCACGATTTCGCCTCCGAAGAACCTCGTCCGCACACTCCTGAACGGTGCATTAACGTGCTCGAACGATTTCTGTTGCAGCGGCTTGAGCACGCGAGCCTCGACCGTGTTGTAGCCACGGCGCTTCATGAGATCGAGCGTGATCACGGGATCTTACGAGTTGCGGACCTAGCGGGTCGCTGCGGTGTGAGCTTGCGTCAATTACACCGCCTGATGCGCCTCTGGGTCGGTTATGGCACGAAGTACTACGCCAGCGTCATCCGATTTCAGGCGACACTGCACGAGATGGAGAACACACCCGGCCGCAGGGGGGCAGCCCTTGCATCCGACAACGGATACTTCGATCAAGCGCACTTGACGCGCGACGTCGGCCGATTTGCAGGTACGACACCGGGCCGCCTGACATCGCTCGGTGTGGCCGATTTTTCCAAGACTCGCTGCGACGACCTTTCCTAGACTCGATTCGAGGTGATCCTGGAGAGCGTGATGGGCACGCTCTCCGGGAGACGCCTGCTGCCTCGATCGCTGGGGGAAAGGAAGATGTCGAAAAAGATTCAGGCCGTCGCTTCAGGGCTGGTGGTGTGGGTGGCCGTCGGAACAGTGGGGGGAATCATCATGCGCTCGTTATGGCCTGGATACGCGAGCGTCGTCGGCGCGATGACGTTTACCTTACCGATGCTCCTCGCGCGCCTTTCGATAGGCGCTCTCGCAACTCTGGCCGCGGGATTGGTCGCATCCGTCATCGCTCCGCGACCGAAGTTCGTGAGGCTGATGCCAGGACTGATCCTGCTCGCGGCATTCATCCCGCGGCACATCATGCTGTGGAGCAAGTTTCCGATCTGGTATCACCTGACCTTCCTCCTTTCGCTCGTTCCGTTGACCTACGTCGGCGGGACGCTTTCGAGTCAACTGCAGCGCAACCGCACGTCGCATGCATTCGGAGAAAGGAAGGCCGTTTGAACGTGAATCGCGTCGGTGCGCACGCGATTGACTGCACGGCTGCCCGCGTTGAAGGAGATTCGGTCAGCATTTACTCCGCCTATTCCTCGGCTTCCCCGCGAG
>JBKPDV010000245.1:0-18300 GCA_046728075.1 Acidobacteriota bacterium
GGAGAAGACCGTCGTCGTCATCGAACAGTCCAATCCGGAGGTCGTCTACGTCCCCAGCTACAGCCCGAGCGTCGTCTTCGGCGTGGGTTACTACCCCTACCCGCCGCTGTACTACCCGCCGTACTACGGCGGCGCGTGGCTCGGCTTCGGCGTCGGGATCGCGATCGGCATCGGGATCGCCGGCGGATGGGGCTGCGGCTGGGGCGGCAACAACACGATCAACATCAACAACAACAACAACTTCGTCAGGAACAGCAACCGAAACAACGTCGCCAGCCCGAAGAGCGGAAACTCGCAGTGGCAGCACAACGCCCAGCAGCGCGGCGGAGCGCCCTACGGGAACAAGGCGACCGCCAGCAAGTACGGAGGGACTGCGCGCAGCGACTCGCCGGGGAGTCGAGGGGGCGGCCTCGGGGCTTCGACCAGGGACGCGGGAGGACGCGGCGCCGGCGGCGGCTCGAGCTACGGCGGCGGCGCGGACCGCGTCGGCAGCCGTGACGTCGGCAGCGGCGCCTCGCACAGCGGCTTCTCCGGCAGCAGCGGCGGCAGCCGCGGCGCCAGCGCGAGCAGCTCGAGAGGCTCGTCGAGCTTTGGCGGCGGCGGCATGCGGGGCGGTGGCGGCGGGCGGCGGCGTTAGCCCCCGAAGGAGAACATGACCATGAATTCTTTTCTGGCAGTCCTGTTCGCGACCCTCTTCGCGTCGCCCGCGCCGGCAGCGTCGCCGGCGCGAGGCGAGAAGACGTTCGACAGCGCGTCGGCGGCCGCCGACGCGCTCGTCCAGGCGGCATCGACCGACGATTTCCCCGCTTTGCTCTCGATCTTCGGATCCGCCGGCGAGAGGATCGTCTTCTCGGGCGACAAGGTCCGGGATAAGAACGATCGGGCGAAGTTCGCGGAGCTCGCGTCCAACAAGAGAGACATCCAGGTCGACAAGGCGAAGCCGAACCGAGCCACGCTCATCGTCGGCCCCGACGACTGGCCCTTCCCCGTTCCGCTCGTCCGGGTGAACGGGAAATGGCATTTCGCCTCCCAGGAGGGTCTCCACGAGATCCTGATCCGCCGCATCGGCCGGGATGAGCTCGACGCGATCAAGGTCTGCCGCGGATACGTCGAGGCGCAGCAGGAGTACGCCTCCGCCGCGCGTGGCGAGACGAGTCTTCACCAGTATGCGCAGAAGATCCTCTCGACACCGGGCAAGCGCGACGGCCTCGCCTGGTACGACGCGGACGGCAAGCCGGCCGGTCCGATCGGCGAGAACATCGCGAAGGCGCTCCAGGAGGGGTACTCGAAGAAGACGGACCCGTACCACGGCTACTTCTTCAAGATCCTCAACGCTCAGGGTCCTGCGGCGCCTCTCGGAAAGCGCGACTACGTCATCCAGGGAAAGATGCTCGGGGGCTTCGCGCTCGTCGCCTGGCCGGCCGAGTACCGCGCCACGGGCGTCAAGAGTTTCATCGTCAACCACAACGGCGTCGTCTACGAGAAGGACCTCGGTCCCGACACGGCGAAGGTCGCGTCGATGATGAAGCTCTACAACCCGGACAAGACCTGGAAGGAGGTTCCCGACACCGAAGACTAATTCTTCTCGGGCCGCCGCCACGACGCGACTCGGCCGCCTCCGCTGTCGCGCCCCAGTGGGCAAGGGTCAGTGTCTGAAAGTCCAGCTGGTTGCCCGCGGCCCCCTGCGCCAGACTCCAAACGTCACAAATGAGGAGGTACTTATGAAGCGTGTCATCCTGGTGATCCTTGCCCTGGCCGCGGCGGCCGGCTGTTCGACCCTGAAGACGAGCGCGGACTACGCGCCATCGACGGACTTCTCCCGGTACAAGACCTGGAACTATCGGGACGACCCATCCTTGAAGAACGAGATTCTCGCCAAGAGAATCGAGAGCGCCGTCGACTCGGAGCTCACAAAGAAGGGGATGACGCGCGACACGCAGAACCCGGATCTCTGGGTCGTGGCGCACGCGCGGCTGTCCAAGCAGACCCAGATCCACACCTACGACACGGGCTGGGGATACGGATACGGATCCTATCGTTGGGGCGGTTACGGGGGCGGCATGTCCACGTCGACGGTTTCCGAGGTCCCGGTTGGTACGCTGATTGTCGATCTCGTCGACGCGAGCAAGAAGGAACTCGTGTGGCGAGGAACCGCGTCGGACACGTTGAATCCCGAAAACAGTCCGGAAAAGAAAGAGGCGAATCTCCAGGCAGCGATCGCCAAGATGTTTGAGGCCTTTCCCCCCGCCAAGAAGGCTTCCTGACAATCTCCATCGAGCCGCCGGGTCCTTCACGCGGAAGGACCCGGCGCGCGTCTCCAGCTGCTGCTCGACTCACTTGCCGGTCGCGGCGTGGGGCGGTGCTGTCCTGACGCATCGAAATCCGACATACCCGGGACCGGTGTCGGGCGGCGTGCCCCGCCGAGCGCTGGGGCGATAGCTTTCGCAATAAGAGACGTTGCAGAGGAACGACCCAAGAGTGTCCGTCGGGTACCCGTTCTCCCATCCCGCCGCCGGCAGCTCTCCCGGATCGGGACGATAAAATGAAGACGTGAAGAGGTGGACTGCCAGGGACGACGATCCCGGCGCGATCGCCCGGACATGGTCGCGTCGCTCCGCAGGGCATGCAATCGGCCGGGGGCGGGAGAGATCTTGAGCTCGGTTGGGAAGCGATCCGCAATCCCTCGTGTCGCCGAGATCGCGGCCTGGACCCTGGGTCTGGTCCTGCTCGCGCTGTACGGCGGCTTACGGGCGCGTCACACCGCGGTCGCGAACCGCGAAGTCCGGGAGTTCAAGGAAGCCAGGTCCCTTTCCTGGGCGGCACCGAATCAGAGCCTGTGGGCCCCTGAGAGAATCCGCGCCTGGCAGCAGAACTCGGCCGGGGCCAAGCCGGCGGCGATCGCGGTCCTCAAGATTCCTCGTATCGGGCTGGAGGTCCCGGTCCTCGAGGGAACCAGCGATGCGAACCTCGACCGCGGTGTCGGACACATCGAGGGAACGCCCGGCCCCGGCGCGCCCGGCAACGTCGGGATCGCGGGGCATCGGGACGGCTTCTTCCGGGGACTGAAGGACGTCTCGCCGGGAGACGCGGTCGAGGTCGAGACACGAACCCTGACTTTCCGGTATGTCGTCGAAACCCTCGTCCTGGTCGATCCTGGTGACGTCTGGGTGCTCGACCAAATGCCCGGGCAGCGCCTGACTCTGGTGACCTGCTATCCCTTCTATTACACGGGTTCCGCGCCGCGGCGGTATATCGTTCAGGCCGTGGAGACCTCGGCGGCCCGCTGACGAGGCAGGCGGGGCACCCTGCACCAAAGTCTCGCTTCCGGAGGCCTTCGGGACGGGGATAGCCTTGGGCATATAGTGGGGCACTTAAGTAGAGGAGGAAATACGATGCGAGCAACCAAGGGTATGGTGTTGGCCCTGGTCTCCTGCGTGTCGCTGCTGCTCGCTAGCGCAGCGGTGGCGCAGGAGAAGACGACGAAGACGGAGATGCGGACCTTCGAGGTCCTTTCCGTCGACGGGAACAAGGTCGTCGCGAGAACGGACCGGGGAACTCGAGAGTACACGGTTCCGCCAGAGTGGAGGATCACCGTCGACGGAAAGGAAATTGGCGTCGCCGACTTGAAGCCCGGCATGAAAGGGTCGGCGCAAGTGACGACCACGACCGTGAGCACGCCCATCGTTGTAACTGAGATCAAGAACGCGGATGTGCTGGCGGTCCAGGCCAATACCATCATCGTCCGCGGCGCAGACGGGGTGAAAAAGTACACGGTGCAGGACGTCAAGGATCGGAATGTCACCATCGTCAAGGACGGCGCTCCGATCGAGCTCTCCCAGCTGCGTCCCGGCGACAAGCTCACCGCGACGATCATCACGAAATATCCGCCCAAGGTCATGACCGAAACTCAGGTCAACGCGGCTATCAAGTCGCCGCCCTCCGCGGCTTCCTCCGCGCCTTCCTCTGCGGCGCAACCGGCTCCAGCGCCTGCGCCATCTTCTGCCGCCGCCGAACCGGCCCCCGCCGGGCACGCCAAGAAGCTCCCCAAGACCGGCAGCGACCTGCCGCTGCTGGCCTGGCTCGCGAGCCTCTCGCTCGGGGCCGGCTTTGGCCTGACGGTCCGCCGTTTGCGCAGAGCCAACTAGTCCGAGTCTTCGTTTCTTGCCGCCGCGGGCGCCTCGCCCGCGGCGGTTTTTCTTGGCTGGGGGGATATAGTCCGACGGTTTCTACGTAGAGATCGAATGCCCGCGCGACCCCTCCGCCCGCCAAAGGAAACCCCTCACACCTCGCCGCCGCGGGTTCTGTTTTCCGCGACGGCGAGCGAGTCGAGTTCCGTCAGCTGCGTCCCGGAGATCAGCTGACGGCGACGATCATCACGAGGAAGCCCCCCGTCGTCACGACCGAGAGATTTTTTTCTTCGGACACTCGTCTCGGCGCGGGCTGCCGCGCCGAGACCCGCTATGAGCGCCTCGCGGATATATAGTTCCGCCGACGAAAGTCTCCATGGACCCGGAGCTAGCAACCAACCTTCGGACCCAGGATCGGCGCTTCTCGCTGGCGAAGGGTTCTTCTCTCCAATCGGCCGCCGCCGCCATTGGGGTCGCCGTCGTCTACCTGGCCGGAATGAAGGTCGGCTCGGCGTTGACGTCCCCGGGGCAGCCGATCTCCACGCTCTGGCCACCCAATGCGCTCCTCATGGCCGCGCTGCTCGTTGCTCCCCGGCGGCTCTGGCCTCTTTTCCTCGCGATCGTCCTGCCTGCCCATGTCCTCTTCCAGCTGCGGGCAGGGATGCCGCTGGCGACGTCACTGGGCTGGTACGTCGGCAACACGGGCGAAGCCCTCATCGGCGCGGCGCTTCTTCGCACGACCGCCCGCGGAAGGCCGCTGCTCCGCACGGTCCGAGGCGGCATCCGGTTCGTCCTTTACGGCGCGCTGGTCGCTCCGCTCGTGACGTCCTTCTGGGACGCGGCGGTCGTGGTCTGGACCGGACTGGGCTCGGGCTACTGGAATCTCTTCTTCGTCCGGCTGCTCTCCGACACCGCCGCGGTCCTGCTGTTCGTTCCACCAATCGTCACGGGGTTCGACGGCGTGCGCCGACTGCTCCGGTCTCCGACGCGCAGGCGGATCGAGGTCGGCGCGCTCATGGCCACCGCGCTGCTGATCTCCGTCGCCGTGGCCGCCGTCCCGGCCTCCCCTCACGTCTTGATCCTCCAGGTCTGCGCTCCCCTCTCCTGTTTCCTCTGGGCGGCGTGGCGATTCGGGCCCTTCGAATCGAGTGTGGCGGTCCTCGCCGTAACTCTCGTCGAGCTCTGGCGCTCGACCTTGAGCCGCGGCCCTTTCGGTTCCGGGTCGCCAGCCGAGAACGCTCTTTCGCTGCAGACTTACTCGGCGACGATCGCGATCCCGCTGCTCCTGTTCGCCCTCTCCGCGCGGGAGCGGCGGCTGGTCAACCAGAAGCTCCGGCGCAACGAGGAGCGCCTCACACTCGCCATGGGCCTGAGCCGATTGTCGAGCTGGGACCTCGACCTGGCGTCAGGCAAAATGCACTTCTTCGCGAATTGGCTCGGATTCCGCCCGGTGCCGCTCGAAAAGGATCTTCCGCCTTTTCTCGCGGTCGTGCACCCCGAGGACCGTGACGAGGTTGCCCGGGTCCACGAGGACGCCGTCCGGCGCCGGAGCTCCTACGAGGTCGAATGCCGCGTTTACGACGAGCGCGGCGACCTGCACTGGATCCACCGGAAAGGACAGGTCATGGCCGCTCGGGCGGGCCAGGCGGTCCAAATGCTCGGCGTGACCCAGGACATTACGGAGAGAAAGGCCAACCAGCAGGCCCTGATCGATGCCGAACGGGTGGCCGCTCTCGCCCGCAGGGCCGCGAAGATGGTGATCTGGAGCGTCGACCTCCGCACCAGCGAGATCTACACGGAGCCCGCGCTCCCATCGCTCCTCGGCTTCGAGCCCGGCCAGAGCCGAGCCGGCCTCGATTTCTGGCTGGACCGGATCTACGAGCCGGATCGGAACATGATCGCGGCGCTGAAGGAGCATGTCCTGGGACCTTCGGCCTCGGTTGACGATCGGGGCGAGATCCAGATCCCGGAGCTCGAGTATCGAATGCGCCACGCCGACGGCAGCCTTCGGTGGATTCTCGCCCACGCCAGCATCGAGAGAACCCGCGAGGGGTCATCGCGGCGCATCGTCGGCACGGCGATGGACATCACGAAACGGAAGACCGCCGAGCTCGACGCGGAGGAGCAGCGCCGCGAGCTGACTCGCATGGCCCGCGTGGGCGCCCTGGGCGAGCTGTCGGCCGCTCTCGCTCACGAGTTGAGCCAGCCCCTGACATCGATTCTGTCCAACGCCCAGGCGGCCAGGCTGCTCCTCGGGCGGGAATCGGAGCTCGCCGAGATCGGAAGAATCCTGGACGACATCGCCGCCGAAGACCGCCGCGCCGGCGAGGTGATCCGGCACCTTCACACCCTGCTCCGGAAGGGGCCTTCGCGAACGCAGGAGGTCGAGCTGAACGGGGTCGTCGAGGAGATCTTGAGGCTCATGCGAGGCGACCTGATCGTACGCAGCGTCACTGTCAGGACCTTCCTCCAGGAAGGACTTCGATCCGTCCCGGCGGACCCGGTGGAGCTCCAGCAGGTTCTCCTGAACCTGATCCTGAATGCCTGCGACGCCATGAACGGAAACGCCAGCGACGATCGGATCTTGATCGTGACGACGCGCCAGGAGCCTTCTCGGGTAGTCGTCGCCGTCTCGGACGTCGGCTCGGGAATCGCCCCCGATAAGATGGACTTCCTTTTCAAGCCGTTCTTCACGACGAAGAGCCACGGAATCGGAATGGGTCTCGCGATCTGCAAGTCGATCGTCGTGGGCCTCGGCGGCCGGCTCTGGGCGGAGAACAATCCCGATCGCGGTTCGACGTTTCAATTCACGATTCCGGAGGCGGAGACCAGGTCGCCGGCGTGAGGCCGGCCACAAACCCAATTCGCGCGCACACCATGAGAGGTCCGCTGCAATCGGCGGCGGGCCGGGGCGCGTCGTTTCACGTCGCTCTTCCCCGGATGGAAGCGGCCAAGTAATCGAGCCGCCGCAGACCGGCGTCCGCCGCAGGGAGACAGAAAAACCGATGTCCACGCGACAGTCTTTCCGTCTCTGGCGTCGGATTCGCGCGAAAACTGTCCTTTCGTACCAGTCCCCACCGGAACCAAGAGGCCATTTCGCCGGGACGCCAAATCCCTCAAAATGTCGCTGATGCAACCTCGGATCATGGTTGCCGTCGTCGACGACGAAGAGTCCGTCTGCCGCGCGTTGAAGCGGCTTCTCCAGGCCGCCGGCATGGACGTGGAGACTTTTGTATCGAGCTCGAGTTTTCTCGAGTCGATGCGGGAACGTCTTCCTTCCCGCAGGCCGGATTGCGTCGTCCTCGACGTGCACTTGCCCGGCCTGACCGGCCTCGACGTCCAGAGGCTGCTCCATGCCGAGAGAATCCTGCTTCCGATCGTCATGATCACTGGCAACGAAGAGCCCGGAGCGAAGGAGACGGCGCTCGCCCGCGGCGCGGTCGCGTTTCTCGTCAAGCCGATCCACGCGCGGATCCTTCTCGACTCGATCGAGAACGCCGTGGAAGGGCAAATCGCGGCGCTGTAATCCGCGCCCCGCCGCCGGCCGGACGGGTCGCGCGGACGGCGGCCGTAGCCGAAGAGGGACCTTATCGATCCTCTCTTGGAAAAGATTCGGTGAACAGAGATCAGCTTCCCGGAGCCTGGACCACGCCTTCGGCCACCACGACCTCCACACGCCGGTTCTCCGCGCGACCGCTCGTGGTCTCATTCGACGAGACCGGAAACTGGGAGCCATAGCCCTCCGTCTGGATGCGTCCCCCGGCGATGCCTTGCTGCCGCAGGAATGCGGCGACGGACTCCGCCCGTTCTTTCGACAGCGGCACGTTGATCTCGTCCGTGCCGGTCGAGTCCGTATATCCCTCGACCCGAAGATTCATGTCGGGAAAGACGGAGAGGACCCCCACCATCTTCGCGAGTCCGATTTGCGCGTTCGTCTTCAGAGTCGACTTGTTCGTGTCGAACAGGATGCCCGGCAAGCTCACGACGACACCCCGCGCGGTGGTTCGAGTGGTCGCGACCCCCTGGAGAGCTGCCGTGAGCCTCTGGGAAAGAGCATCTCGATCCTTCTGGATTCGCTCGTTTTCCGCCGCCAGCCTGTCGTGCGGACGCCGCCTTCTGATTCAGGGCGTCTATCTCCGCCGCCCTTTTCGCCGCGGCCGCGGCCGCCTCTTCCTCCTGGACGGCCTTCATCCACGCCCGCCCGGCGGACGTCACCAGACTGACCGTCCGCCGGGAGTAGTCCGCAACGACCTTGTCGCTCCCGCCCGAGCCCAGCGAGTTGGTCGCCTGCGCGAGCGTCGTCCTGGCCTCCTGCATGGAGCGTGCGTCGTACTTGTCGAGCTCTCTCTCGACCCCCATCGCGTAGATCCGCTGCGCCTGGTAGAGCTCGAGAGGCACGCTCTGCGTGTAGCGCAGGGCTCCGACTGACTCCACGTCGTGAGCCCAGGCCGGACGCATGTTCGAGAACGAGAACTTCGAGTTGCGCGCATACTTGGACTTCGCGGGCTCCGAGACGAACACGACCAGTTCCGAAGGGCGGGAGACTCCCGGGACCGGCTCCCCTGTGACGATCATTCCGAACTCTTTCTGTGTCGTCTGGAATCGGTTTTTTCCGCTGTCGCGGCGGTCGAAGATCTCGCCGAGGCTCTCTGTCACGCCGTCTCGCGTGATGGCCCACAACACGTACGAGTTCACCTGACCGCCGAACAAAACCGCCGGCTGCAGGTTCTTGAAGGCAACTTCGACCGTGGCCTGATTCCCCTGGCCTCGACCTCCGCCTCGAGAGTCGCGCCAGCGGGAGCTCTGAAAGTTGCAGAAAACGAGACGTCGATCGATCGCTTCTCGGGGAATTGAATCGTGTTCAACGGGACTTCCAGGGCGAGCAAAGAGACCGGTAACAGTGAAAGCCCAAACAGGAATGGCAGCCGGAGTCCGCCTCTTCTCAAATCGATCCTCCGCAGGGCCGACGGCCCGCATCGGGGCCGCCCCAGAGAGAGCAGTGCCATCAGATGAAGATCGGACTCCGGCAACCGCAAAAACGACTTCACGTAGCCCTCCTCATGGCACGGAGTCAGACCAGGTCGAACGCCCCGTAAAGTCGTCTCGTCCTTTGGACCATCGCCGGTTGCCCCGATGGCCAATCGGCCCGGGCGCCGTCTGAGGACGAAGCGGTCGGCTTGCGGCCGGCGTTTTCGATCGCGTCCCGCAGCGTCCGAGCGTGAGCGCTTCGCCTCCAGGGCGATCCGCTGGTACGCTGGTGGCGGTGATCCTTCGAAAAGCGCAGCCTGAAACGGCAACTCCGCCGCGGTTCGAATTCCTTGCGAACGTGTCCACCATGATTTTTCGCTTTCGCGCAACCAGCTTCGCGGCCGGCTGCCTCGTCTTGTTTGCGGGTTTGCTGACCGCGGCCGGACCCGAGACTGCGACGATCCTCTGGCGGGGCAACTCCACGCCGGTGTCGCTCGCCGGCACCCACGAGTTCAAGATTGCCGACGTGGCCAAGGCCCTGGGCTTCGAGGTCTCCACTGACGCTGTGACCGGCGTTCTCACCCTCACGGGTTTTGGTCATCAGGTCAACGTCGGGGCCGGGACGACGCAGGTGCCCGTCGACCAGAAGATCTTGCCCATTTCCAAGCCCGCGCGCGCGGTCGCGGGAGCGCTCTACGGTCCGATCGATTTCTTCGAGAAGGTCCTCTTTCCCATCGTCGGAGCGACGGGGTCCTACGATTCCGCCAACCGGACCTGGACGCTCACGGAGGGGACGCCGTCACTCTCGCTCGAGGTGGCCGTGGTTCACGTCGACCCTTCGACCCAGATCGTGATCAAGCTCTCGACCGCGGCGCGCTTCGTCCCGACTCTGACCGACTCGGGCTTCCAGGTGCGCTTTCCGAATCAGAAGCTGCTCACCCCGTTTCCCCAGCGTCGCTATGACGATCCCTTTGTTTCCCTCGTGTCGTTCACGGGAGACGCGGCCACGATCGAGTTCAAGGAGAAAGGTCTGGCGGCCCGCGCCTATCCGCTGACCAATCCCGACCGCGTGGTGGTCGAGGTCGGCCGCGCGATCCCGGTGACTTCTCCCGAATTCCCCGCGCCGGCTGCGCCCGGGCCGGGCCTGACGATCGTCGTCGATCCGGGGCATGGGGGAACCGAGACCGGGGCGGTCGGGCCGGGGGGATTGCAGGAGAAGGACGTCACGCTTCAGATCGCCAGGCGCCTCGCCTCCGCCTTGCCGCGAGGTCTGTCCTGCCGGGTCGTCCTGACGCGCGATTCGGACAGCGTGCTCTCGCTCGACGACCGGACCTCCGTCGCCAACCACGAGAAGGCGGACCTCTTCCTCTCCGTGCACGCCAATTCCTCGCGCATGGCGGGCGCGCATGGATCCGAGACCTATTACCTTTCGTTGGAAGCCTCCGACAAGCTCGCCTCCGAGATCGCGAATCAGGAGAATCAGCCGGGACCGGAGGGCGCGGCAGTCTCCTCGGGCCGCCGGGACCTCGATTTCATCCTTTGGGACATGGCCCAGAGCGCGCATCTGAAGGACTCGAGCGAGCTGGCCGAGGCGATCCAGGCGGAGTTGAATGCGCTTTCGGGAACGCAGAACCGCGGGATCAAGCAGGCGCCTTTCCGAGTGCTCGTGGGCGCGACGATGCCGGCCGTTCTCGTGGAGACCGCGTTCATCTCGAATCCCGAAGAGGAGAAGAAACTCGCTTCGGCGACTTTTCAGCAATCGGTCGCCGATGCGGTCGCCAAAGCCGTCTCGCACTTTTTCACGCACCGGAAAGCGGCCACCTCCGCCGCCCTCCCCAAACCGTCTCCCGCTCCATGACCCGGCGCGCGGCCGCCATTCTGCTCGGCGTGCTGGCCGTCGCGGTCGCAGCGCTGCTCTGGTTGAGCAGGCCGGACAGCTTCTCCGGCAGGCGGCGGTTCCGACTCTTCCTGCGAGTGACTCCTGTTACAGCCCCAGCCGTTTCCTCCGCCACGCCCAATCCCGGCATTCCCGCCCCCCCGGCGTCCCAGACCGTCCGCGTCACCCTCTTCTTCCCCGCGTCGGAGGACGGAAAGCTGCGCGCGGAGGAGCGGGATATCGCCAAGCCTTCGGGGGGCAACGCGTTCTTGAAATCGCTCTTTTCCGAGTTGAAACGCGGTCCGCAGCGAACAGGACTGACCGCCCCCCTTCCGGAGAAGATCCAGCTTCGCAATGCGTTCCTGCTCTCCAACGGGCTCGCGGTTCTCGACCTCGCCGTCGATTCCGGACTCTCCTTTGGGTCGGACGAGGAGCTGACGATCGTCGCGGCGTTGGTCGACACGACGCTGCAGAACGTTGCCGACACGAACCGCGTGCGTATCCTGGTCAACGGCGAACCGGCCGAGACGCTGGGAGGGCATGTGGACTTGACGCGGCCGCTTCTCTATCTTCGCAACGAGGTGGCGCCATGAGAAGACGGGGAGCGGGAAGCAGGAAGCGGGAAGCGGCGAAGGACTCGAGATGAGCGCGCCGAGACTCGACGGGCGGGCGCCCGGACAGATGCGGGCGGTGACGATCGAGACGGGTGTGGCCCGGCATGCGGAGGGATCGGCCCTCATCACCCTGGGCGACACGAAGGTCTTCTGCGCGGCCTCCGTCGAGGACCGGGTCCCCCAGTTTTTGAAGGGGACGGGAAGCGGTTGGATTACCGCCGAGTACGGAATGCTTCCGCGGGCGACCCATGCCCGCTCGCCCCGCGAGGCGGCGGCCGGGCGGCAGGGAGGCCGCACGCTGGAGATCCAGAGACTCATCGGCCGATCCCTGCGCAGCGTGACGGAGCTGCGGGGAATCCCGGAGCGCACCATCACACTGGACTGCGATGTGCTCCAGGCCGACGGCGGCACGCGGTGCGCCGCGATCACCGGCGCCTGTGTCGCGCTCACGATCGCGCTCGCCAAGCTCATGCGGGAAGGGATCCTCAAACGCTGGCCGATGCGGGAGACCGTGGCCGCAGTCTCGGTGGGAATCTGCGCCGGTCAATCGGTTCTGGATCTTGCCTATGCGGAAGACTCGGAAGCGGACGTGGATTGCAACGTGGTCGGCACGGCATCCGGAAACTTTGTCGAGATCCAGGGGACCGCCGAGCGGCGTCCCTTCACGCAGGAACAGCTGCTCGAGCTGCTGGCTCTGTCGCGGGAGGGCCTGGATCAGCTGCGAACCGCCCAGGAACAGGTCCTCCTTCCGGCGCTCGAGGGCCTGCACCTGCCCGGCTTCGCCGGCCGCGACTGATCCGAGCCGAACGCCGCGCTTGGCGGGAATGCTTCGCTCTTTGAGATAATCCTCTTTCCGCAGCCTCACGGGCTCGTGGCAAAGGAGAGTATGAAGAAGATCGGGGTCCTCTTTGGACAAGAGCGGAGTTTTCCGTTCGCGCTCATCGACCGCATCGACCGCGAGGGGGCGGGCAGGGTCCAGGCCTCCCCCGTTCAGGTCGGCGGGGTGAGCCTCGAGTCCTCTCGGAAATACGACCTCATCCTCGACCGCATCAGCCAGGACATTCCTTTCTACCGCGCGATCCTGAAGAAGTTCGCCGCGGACGGGACGATCGTCGTCAATAACCCCTTCTGGTGGTCGGCCGACGACAAGTTCTTCAACAATGTGCTCGCGCGCGCGATCGGCGTCGCCGTCCCCAGGACGGTCATTCTTCCGTCACAGCAACACCCGCCGGATACGACATCCGAGTCGATGTCCAACCTGATCTTCCCGCTCAACTGGGACGAGATCTTTTCCCACATCGGCTTTCCCGCCTATTTCAAGCCCTACTCGGGCGGCGGCTGGAAGAACGTCTTCCGCGTGTCCAATCCCGACGAGTTCTTCACCGCCTACAAGGAAACCGGCCAGCACGTGATGACGCTTCAGGAGGAGATCGTCTTTTCCGAGTATTACCGCTGCTACGCGATCGGCCGCAAGCACGTTCGCCTCATGCGCTATGACCCCCGGCAGCCGCACGCGAACCGGTACGTGAAGGACGGACCTCCGGCCGATCCGGCCCTGGAGCAGCGGGTTCGCAACGACTGCCTGAAGCTGACCGAGGCGCTCGGGTACGACTTCGACACTCTGGAATTCGCCGTGCGCGACGGAATCCCGTACGCGATCGACTTCTTAAACCCCGCTCCCGACGCGGATCCCGCGTCGGTCGGCGAAGAGAATTTCCGGTGGGTCCTGGAACACGCCGCGAGCTGGCTGATCGAAAGGGTCGAACAGGAAGGGGAACCGGCCGCCCGCCCACGCTGGGAGGATTTTCTGCGCGGTCCGGAGTCCGCCGCCGCCCGACCCGCCGCGCGGCGCGCGCCTTCGCCCCCCCGCCGGACTTCCCGCCCCCCGGCAGCGCCCGCGAAATCCTGATGCCTTCCCAGCCTCCCGCATTCACCCTCGGCGTCGAGGAGGAGTTTCAGATCATCGATCCGGACACGCGCGAGCTTCGCTCCCACGTTCAGGAGCTGCTCGAGGAGGGAAAGCTCATTTTGAAGGAGCGCGTGAAGCCGGAGATGCACACGTCGGTCATCGAAGTCGGCACCGGAATCTGCAAAGACATCTCCGAGGTCCGCCGCGACGTCATCGAGCTGCGCACGGAGATCATCTCGCTCGCTCAGAAGAGCGGGATGCGCGTGGCCTCCGCCGGCACGCACCCTTTTTCCAACTGGGAAGACCAGACGATCTATCCCGATCCCCGATACGCCTCGATCGTGGAGGAGCTGCAGCTGCTCGCCCGCTCGAACCTGATCTTCGGCATGCACGTGCACGTCGGAATCTCCGACCGCAACCTGGCCCTCCAGATCATGAACGAGGCCCGTTACTTTCTTCCCCATCTGCTCGCTCTCTCGGCTAACTCCCCTTTCTGGCTCGGCCGCAACACCGGGTTGAAGAGCTACCGCACGAAAATCTTCGAGCGTTTTCCGAGAACCGGGATTCCCGAGACCTTTCTGACGCCCGCGGACTTCGACCAGTACGTCGACATTCTGGTCAAGACCAATTGCATCGATAACGGCAAGAAGATCTGGTGGGACGTGCGCCCGCACCCCTTCTTCGACACGATCGAGTTCCGGGTCTGCGACATCCCGATGCGCGCCGACGAGTCGATCGCGATCGCGGCCTTGATCCAGGCGATCTGCGCGAAGCTCTACCGTCTGCGCTTGAACAATCTCGGCTTTCGCACGTACCGCCGCGCCCTTCTGATGGAGAACAAGTGGCGCGCCAGCCGCTGGGGAATCGACGGCAAGCTGCTCGACTTTGGCAAGGAGATCGAGGTCCCCTTTCGAGATCTGGTCGCGGAGATGCTGGAGTTCGTCGACGAGGTGGTCGACGACCTCGGCTCCCGCAAAGAGCTCGAAGGAATCCAGTGGATCCTCGACAATGGAAGCGGCGCCGACCGTCAGCTCCGCGCGTATCACGAGAACGGCGCAGATTTGAAAAAGGTCGTCGACTTCATCTGCGATGAAACGAGTTACGGATTGGAGCTTTCGCCGCTTCGCGCCTCGGCATCCCACTAACGAAAGGCAACAATGGAAACGCAGACTCCCACTCGAGAGATCTCTGCCGAAGAGCTGGAACCCGGCGCCCGCAACGCGATCCGAACCTGCCTCAAAGTCCGGCCGGAGGAGCACGTCACGATCCTGACTGACAGCGAGACCCGGCCGATCGCGGAAAGCCTGGCCGGTCAGGTGCGGTCCGTCGGAGCCTCGTTCGAGCTCCATGTCATGGAGGACTACGGAACGCGGCCCATGACGACTTTGCCCGAGCCGCTGCGGCAGGCCCTCGAGAGGGCGGAGGTCACGATCTATGCCGGGCAACCGAAGACGGGGGAGCTCGCTGCGCGCATCGCGATGACGGATATCGTCAACCGTCTCAAGATCCGACACGCCCACATGGTTTCCATCTCTCCCCGCATCATGGTCGAGGGGATGCGGGCCGATTACGAAGAAGTGGACGCGATCTCCACTCGGGTGCGCGACCGCGCCGCGAAAACGACACGAATCCGCGCGAAATCGCGGGGAGGCAGCGATCTCCAGGCGACGTTCGACCCAGCGATTCGATGGCTCAAAACCAGCGGCAAGATCACGCCGGAGAAATGGGCTAATCTCCCCGGCGGCGAAGTCCTGACCGCCCCGGCCCGCGTCGACGGGTTCTACGTGGTCGACGGCGTTCTGGGCGATTACCTCTGCGCGCGCTTCGGGGATCTGGAAGAGTTCCCGCTGACGATCCGCATCGAAAACAGCCGCATCGCGGACGCCTCCTGTGATCGCAAAGACGTGCTCGCGGCCTTCCTCGCGTACACATCGACCGAGGAGAACTCCAACCGCGTCGGGGAGTTCGCCATCGGAACAAACGTCGCCGTCCGGTCGATCATCGGAAACATCCTGCAGGACGAGAAGATCCCGGGCCTCCACCTGGCCTTCGGCCATCCCTATTCCGAACACACCGGAGCCACCTGGTCCTGCCGGACTCATCTGGACGTCGTCGGTCGCCACTTCGACATCTGGTTCGACGGGGATCAGGTCATGGCGGATGGGAAGTTTCTGATTTGACGTGATCCCCGAGCTGCGCCGGCGCTACAACGCCGAATTCACCAACGAGAAGTACCAGAGGTACAAGCAGCGTCTCGAGGCGGAGGCCGGCTGCGAGATCCCCTTCCGGCTGGCGGAATCACCGGTCTTCCTTCCGCCCGCTCTGCGGAATCGGATGGTCGAGGCGGCCCTCGACATCTGGGCGCAGCTCTCGACTCCGGCTGAGCTCGAGCGATCGCTCCAGGCGGTTCCGGCGCGCTGGAACGTCGCGGGCAACGACGCGCACCCGCTTTTTGCCCAGGCGGACTTTGCCGTCGTGAACGGGGGGGAGGGAGCGTTGGAGCCTCGGTTGATCGAGCTCCAGGCCTTTCCATCGCTCTACGCCTTCCAGGCGTACCAGACCCGGGCCCTATCCGAGATCACGCCGGAGGGAGACCGGCTGGACTACTTTCTCTCGGGCCTCGATTTCGAGAGCTACCGGCAAGTTGTCGGCGAAGCCATCCTCGCCGGTCTTCCGCCAGAGAACGTCGTGCTCCTGGACATCGATCCGCCTCATCAGAAGACCGCGGTCGACTTCGCTTTCTCCGAGAAGCTCTGGGGCATTCGTGCCGTCTGTCCGACCAAGGTCGAGAAGAAGGGACGCGAGCTCTGGTACGACCGCGACGGGAAGAAGACACGCATCCTGCGCATCTACAACCGCGTGATCTTCGACGAGCTCGAGACGAAGAACCTCTCGCTCCCTTTCTCTTTCACCGAGCCGCTCGACGTGGCGTGGGCGGGCCATCCCAACTGGTACTTCCGATGGTCGAAGCACGCCCTGCCAGCGCTCCATCACCCGCTCGTTCCGGAGGCGCATTTCCTCTCGGATCTGGACTGCGCTCCGGAGGACCTTCAGAATTGGGTCCTGAAGCCTCTTTTTTCGTTTGCCGGCGCAGGCGTAAAGGTCGACGTGACGCGGGAGGATCTCGCCGCGGTGCCGCCCGAGCATCGCCCTCACACGCTCCTGATGCGAAAGGTCGAGTATGCGCCGGCTATCGAGACGACCGACGGACACTTCTCCAAGGCCGAGGTCCGGGTCATGTGCATCTGGAAAGACGGGCGTCCGCTGCCTGTCACGACGCTGGGTCGTCTCTCGCAGGGAAAGATGATGGGGGTCGCTTTCAACAAAGACCGCACGTGGGTCGGCTCGACCGGCTTCCTGTGGCCGAAGGATTAGCTGTCAGCTATCAGCTCACAGCTCTCAGCTGAGAAAAACCCAAGGGCTTCGTCTCACGTCTCACGCGCGCGAAGCGCGTCACGGCAGATAGTGCCGGATCTGCTCTTTCCACCACGGCCAGTCGTGGCCGTAGGGGGCGGCCCAGATGTCTCCGCGGTGCGGGATTCCCTTGGCTTCGAGAATCCCGATCATCTGCCGTGAGCCCTCCAGGATGTTGTCGGTCTCTCCCGTCACGACACAGATGTCCATCTGCGATAGCTTCCAGACCCATTCCGCGCTCATGTTGGGAACGTAGGCCGTCGGGCAGTGGAAGTAACAGGTCTCGTCCCAGTAGCCGTTCAGGAACGAATGGATGTCGTACTTGCCGGAGAACCCGATGGCCTTGTCGCAAACGTCGGGATGCCGCAGGCCGAAGTTGACGGCGTGGTATGCCCCGAAGGAGGCCCCCAGGGTTCCGATCCTGGCCTGTGTTGACCCCTTGGCGCGCAGGAACGGGACGACTTCCGAGTAGACGTAGCGATCGTACTGGTCGTGCCGGCGGATCCGGTCGGCCGGAGGACGGTCCGTGGCGTAGAAGCTCTCGTCGTCGACCGAGTCGACACAGCAGACCTGAAGACGCCCCTGATCGATCCAATCGCCCACTGCCCCGATGAGGCCGAAGTCCTCGTTCTGGTAGAAGCGCCCCTTGGAGGTCGGAAACCAGATCATCGGGTGTCCCGCGTGCCCGAAATAAAGAAGCTCCATCCGACGGCCCAGCGCAGGCGAGTCCCAGGCGAGGTATTCGCGATTCATCGTGTCCTTTCCCGATCAGGGCGCGTGGGATAATCCCACAACCTACGGGGCGTAGCGCAGCGGTAGCGTACCTGCTTTGGGAGCAGGTGGTCGCCGGTTCGATCCCGGCCGCCCCGACCACACGTCGCTTCCGCTCGGTCGGGATATGGCTTCGCCACCGGCGCTCGGCTCGGCCAAAGGGCCTCGATCGCGCGCCTGATCCCTCGCTCGCTCTCGCTCCCGCGGCGCGCGCCTTCTCCTCTCTGGGAGACTTCGCGCGCCGCGAGCTGATGTGACTGTGTCGCGAAGAATTCGGCCTCGGTCTTCTGAAGTGGACTCCCCCCCGGCTCGGAGGCCGTTGCACCCGCCTGGCTCTCTAGAAAATCACGTAGCGGCCGCCGCCGGTGGTCAGGATCACCAGGTTCATCACGATCATCATCAGGTCGTAATGCCAACCGGAGTTCTTCTCGCCCCAGAAACCGGTCTTCCAGACGAAGATCTTCTTCTGGATCGAGCCGAACATGATGAGAATGAGACCGATCGAGGCGGCCTGCGTGAGGACTCCGAAGGCGACGCCGAGGCAGCCGGCGATCTCCGAGACACGGTCGGGCCTTCTCATGGAAGGGCAAGGCGCGCGCCGCGGGAGCGCGAGAGAGTGAG
>JBKPDV010000246.1:0-10314 GCA_046728075.1 Acidobacteriota bacterium
GTAGGTGTCTGCTGCTTAGAAATCTTCGAACTGCTTTGGCCCGAGCGGTTCCGGCTTCTCGGCGTCGATCAGGATCTACCGCGGCTGCGGCAGGGGTTGTGACGCGATCCTCGACGGATCAGGCGAGGCCGAGTTCGAGACGATGCAGCACCGTGGCTCTACAAGCTAGCGGCATACCTCATGCCGTAGACCTCTTTGCCCGCGAGGAAGAAGGGGCGTGTAGTGGACTAGCTGACGGCCGGCGGTCCAGTGGGGCCGCGGGCATCTACACGGCCCGGGATCGTCCGGAGTGTTGTGAGTCAGTTGGGTCAGTCATGATTTGGCGTAAGGCGAGGATTGGAGTACGCCGGCTCTCAAAGCGTACCGGCGTCGTGAGGCTTGCAACGGAAGCCAAGCGCCACGGCCAGACCATTAGGACTTAGGAGTTCCGTTCGCGAGCCACCGAAACACATTCCTTACAAACCGCGCGTTATCCGCCTCACTGATCCCGCGATGCGTTTGGCCGCCGACACTGCCGAAGGCGGACGCGATTCCCGCGTCGCCGATCACGACCACGCGCCCGCTTCCGTAGGCGAAGGCGAGCACGAGAGGCTTCCCGCCCGCAGGGGGTCCCTGCGTGGCCTCGGCCGTGGGGCCGCTGTAGGTGCCGCGAGGCGCCTTCAGAATCGCGCCGGGGCCGGAGAGAGATTCGCCCACGACGTAGACCACTTTCGAGACTCCGGAAAAGATCGGATGCTTCGAGTCGCCGCTGGAGGCGACGTCGATCGTCAGCACGCCGGTCGGTTTTCCATCTTCCCCCTTCATCAGGATCGTGTTGTTGTCCGGAGTCACTCCGAAGGCGCGAGCGAGCGAGCGAGCCGGTTCCCCGAATGGCGCGCGGTCGGCGATCAGGAGCAGGCCGCCTCCCGCCTTGACCCAGCGTTCCAGAGCCTTCACCTCCCCATCGGGGAAGGCCTGCGTTCCCGCGGGCGCGCCTTCCGGCCCCTGGGCGTTGGCGATGACGACGATTCCGGCGTCGGCGAGGCTCGTCTTGTCGAACGCGCTCGTGCCGCGTCGCAAGACGTAGCCGTCTTTTTCGAGAAAGCGTCCGACCGGCCGCATGTACGAGGCGAGAGAAACGACGTTGCGGTGGCGCTCGTCGACGACGATCCGCGGCCCGCTCCCGTGAGGGAAGGCCGGATCGGAAACGGGCGGATCGAACTCCTCGTCGACCGTCAACTCCGACGGCGGGGTAGCCCTGGCCTTCTCGGGAGGAGCCTGCGCCGCGGCGGTCCACGCCGCCAAAAGGAGACAGCCGCCGGCGAAAATCGGGCGCTTCATTTGCCGGGATTCTAATCCCTGCCTTGAGCCCATCGCTTCGCCCCACGTAGACTCGCTTGATTGTGAGTCGCAACGAACCGGCACACCCTGACGGCTGGAGCCGCCGTTCCTTCCTCGCGGCTGCCGGCGCTCTCCTCCCGGTCCAGGCCCTCGCCGCGGTGCGCAAGGCCACTCCGGCTTCCGCGGCAGAACCGATCGCACGCGAGAAGCGCCGCATGCTCCAGTTCAACGGCTACGCGATCGACGCCGAGACTCCGCTCGATGCCCTGACGACTTACATCACGCCGACCGATCTGCTCTTCGTCCGGCACCACTGGAACCCCATGTACCCGAGCCTGCGCGGCAGCTGGAGGCTCGTCGTGGATGGCGAGGTCGAGAGACCGATCTCTTTCGCTCTCGCGGACCTGAGACGCTTTCCCCGCTCGACGGCGACCTGCGTTCTCCAGTGCGCTGGCAACGGGCGCTCCCTCTACGAGCCGCGCGTGCCCGGCGTTCAGTGGAAGAGCGGGGCCGTGGGCAACGCGCGCTGGACGGGAGCACGCCTCGCTGACGTCCTGAAGAACGTCGGAGTGAAAGCCTCCGCCCGCCACCTGCACCTCTTCGGCTCCGATCGCCCGCCAGTCAAGGTGCCTCCCTTCCACCGCTCGATCGAGCTCGAGAAGGCGCTGGCCGACGCGATCGTCGCCTACGAGTTGAACGGCGAGCCCCTCCCGCAGCTTCACGGCGCTCCCGCGCGCCTGGTCGTCCCGGGATGGGCGGGAGACCACTGGATGAAGTGGCTCGTCCGGCTCTCTCCGCAGCCCGAGCCTCAGAAGGGCTTTTACATGGAAACGGCCTACCGCTATCCGGTGAAGCCGGGAGAGCCCGGGGCGCCGGTGCCGCCGGAGGAAATGCGTCCGGTCACGGAGCTCTTCGTCAAATCGAGCATCACCGTCGCGCCGGATAGCGCGCGCGCCGGCGCGCCGGTCGTGATTCGCGGCTTCGCTTTCTCCGGAGCGCCGGACATCGCCCGGGTCGAGATCACCGAGGACGACGGCGCCAGCTGGAAGGAAGCGACTCTCGGCGCCGAGCACGATCCCTATGCGTGGCGCCTCTGGAGCTTTCGATGGACTCCGCGCTCGCCCGGAAAAGCGTCTCTCGCGGCGCGGGCGACCGACAGCCGCGGCGCCGTCCAGCCGAGGGAAGCGGCGTGGAACCCGAGCGGGTACTTGCACAACGCGTGGCCGAGAGCCGAGATCGAGGTGGTCGCGTGAAGCGCGCGGCGTGCGTCACGTTTTTCGCGCTCGCGGGCTTGCTCGCCTCGGTCCTCCTCGATCCGGCTGCCGCGGCCAAGCCTCGCAAGAAGAGCAAAAGCCGCAAGCCTGCCGCCGCCGTCGCCAACTTCGACGCCCGGCTCCCGGTCCTGGGAACGCATCTTTCCGAGTTTCCTCCGGGCGCGGGCAAGCCCCTGGCCGATCAGGGCTGCCTCGCCTGCCACGCTGCGGACCTGGTCTGCCAGCAGCGCCTGACGGAGAAGCAGTGGACCGCGTCGGTCAACAAAATGATTGGATGGGGCGCGGACGTGTCGGAAGCGAGGAAGGCCGAGCTGGTCGCGTACCTTTTCGCCAACTTCGGGCCCGACAACACGAAGTTCCAGCCCGTGGTCACGCGGCCGGTGGGAAGATGAAAAACGGCGCGGGGCGTCCTCTATATCAATTCTGATATAGACCCTTCGTCACCTCTGGGCACGTGTCTTCCGTCGTTCCTCTGATTCCAGCGGCCGAATCGCCGCGTCGATGGAACGCGCTTTTCCTGCTCGGCGCGGCCGAGCTGCTCGGGATGTCGCTCTGGTTCTCGGCCTCGGCGTCCGTTCCGACAATCCGGCAGGAATGGCACCTGACACCGTCGGCGGCCGCGTGGCTGACGCTCGCGGTTCAATTGGGCTTCGTTGCGGGCACCCTCGTGTCGGCGCTCGGAAATCTTCCCGACGTCCTTTCGGCCCGCCGACTCTTTGCGATCTGCGCTTTTCTCGGCGCCGCCGTGAACGCGGCCTTTGCGCTCTTCGCGACCGGGCCGGAGTCGGGAATCCCTCTTCGTTTCGCGACGGGCTTCTTTCTGGCCGGCGTCTATCCCCCCGGCATGAAGATTCTGGCCACTTGGTTCCGCCGGGGCAGAGGGATGGCTCTTGGCGTTCTGGTCGGCGCGCTCACGCTGGGAAAGGCCTCTCCATACCTCGTCAACGCGCTCGGCAGCTCCGCCTGGCGGCACAACGTGCTCTTCGTTTCCGTCCTGGCGGCTGGGGGAGGACTCCTCGTTCTTCTGTTCGTCGGCGATGGGCCGTTCACGCCGGCGGCGGCCCGCTTCGACTTCATGCAGATCGGGAAAGTCTTCCGAAATCGCGGCGTGCGCCTGGCCGACTTCGGCTATTTCGGCCACATGTGGGAGCTCTACGCCATGTGGACCTGGGCTCCCGTCATGATCCGCGAGAGCCTCGCCTTGCGCGGGAGCCCGCGGGCTCTGGCGGAAGCCGCCGCGTTCCTGGTGATCGGCGCCGGCGCGGCCGGTTGCGTCGCGGCCGGGTTGCTCGCCGACCGCGTCGGGCGCACCGTCGTCACGTCCTGGGCCATGGCGATCTCCGGATCCTGCTGCCTCGCGGTCGGGTTTCTTTTCGGCGCGAGCTCCTGGGCGCTGCTGGCCGTAGCGACGATCTGGGGCGCGTCGGTCGTCGCCGACTCCGCTCAGTTTTCCGCTTGCGTGACCGAGCTGGCCGACCCGCAGTACATGGGCACCGCTCTCACCGTCCAGACCTGTCTCGGCTTCCTGCTGACGACCGCGACGATCGAGCTCATTCCGATTCTCGTGGCGCGGGTCGGATGGCGCTGGGCCTTCGCGTCGCTCGCGCCGGGGCCGTTTCTCGGCGTCGTCGCGATGCTGCGCCTGCGCTCCTTGCCGGAAGCGGCCAAGATCGCGCAGGGGAGGCGATGAGTTCAAAGTTCAACGTTCAACGTTCAAGGTTCAAGGTTGATTTGAGCTCGGACTTTGAACCTTGAACTTTGAACCTTGAACCCCTACAGCCCCAGCCGGAAGCGGCGAAGATCGCGCAGGGGAAGCGATGAGTTCAAAGTTCAACGTTCAGGGTTCAAGGTTGAGCCCCGAACTCTGACTTTGAACGTTGAACTTTGAACCTTGAACTCCTACAGCCCCACCGTCGCCAAAAACTGCGGCGGCCTGCGGTGCTTCGTCGCCTGCTCGAACGCGTACGCGATCGCGATCAGTTTGCCTTCGCTCCAGGCGCGTCCGAAGAAGGAGATCCCGACCGGAAGCCCTCGCTCGAAACCGGCCGGAACCGTGATGTCGGGGTATCCCGCCACGGCGGGAAGGGTCGAGCTGCCGTTGACGCCGTAGTCTCCGTTGACGAGATCGATCAGCGTCGCGGGTCCCGACGTCGGCGCGACCAGAGCGTCCAATTTGTGCTTGTCCATCGTCTTGTCGATCCCCTCCTTGCGGGAGAGCCGCACGTCCTTCTCGAGGGCGTCGCGGTAGGCCTTGTCCGTCAGCGGCCCCTTCTTCTGCGCCGTCTCGAAGAGCTCCTGACCGAAGTAGGGCATCTCCCGGTCCCTGTTCTTCTGGTTGAAGTCGATGACGTCCGCCAGGGTTCGCACGCGCGGACTGGGCAGGGAAGCGAGATACGCGTTCAGGTCCGCCTTGAGCTCGTAGAGCAGGACCGCCAGCTCGCTCGTATCGGATCCCGAGAAGGCTTCGACGGTCTCGATATCCGCGGGGTCCACGATCACCGCTCCAAGCCTCTTCATCTCCCCGATCGCCGCTTCGACGAGGCGGTCCGCGGCGGGGCTCTGGCCGAAGAGGCCCTTGCGGGGCACGCCGATGCGCGCGCCCTTCAGACCGTTCGGATCCAGGAATCGGGTGTAGTCCGCGGCGCCTTTTTCACCGGCGGAGCGGGTCGCGGCATCGGCCGGGTCCGGCCCAGCGAGCGCCGAGAGAAGAATAGCCGCGTCCGCCACCGTCCGGCACATCGGACCCGGCGTGTCCTGGCTGTGCGCGATGGGGATGACGCCTGTCCGGCTCACGAGGCCTAGGGTGGGCTTGATTCCGACAAGGCCGCAGTTGTTCGATGGGGAGACGATCGAACCGTCCGTCTCCGTCCCGACGGAGACGGCGCAGAAGTTCGCAGCGGTCGCGGTACCCGATCCGGAGCTCGAGCCTGAAGGGTTGCGGTCCAGCGCGTAAGGGTTGCGGCATTGCCCGCCCCGGCCGCTCCATCCCGATGTCGAGTGCGTCGAGCGGATGTTCGCCCACTCGGAGAGGTTCGTCTTGCCGAGCAACACGGCGCCCGCCTCGCGCAGTTTCTGCACGGCGAAAGAGTCCTGGGACGGAATCGAGTCCTCCAGGGCGAGCGAACCCGCGGTCGTCGTCATCCGGTCGGAGGTTCCGATGTTGTCCTTCACGAGAACGGGAATGCCGTGGAGCGGCCCGCGCACGTGCCCGGCCTTGCGCTCCTGGTCGAGTTTTTCGGCGATCGCAAGAGCGTCCGGATTCGTCTCCAGGACGGAGCGCAGGAAGAGCGGCCCCCGGCGGTCGAGCTGTTCGATGCGCGCCAGGTACTTCTCGGCGAGCGACCGCGCGGACTCCGCGCCCGACTCGATCCGCTTCTGGAGCTCCGCGACCGTCAGCTCTTCCAGATCGAACGCGGGAACGGAAGGCGGGTCGGGAGAGTGCGGGGATGCCGGCGCCGAGCGCCCGGCCGGCACGGCCGCCAGAATGCCGGTCGCGGCTCCGTAACGGAAGAGAGTGCGTCGGTCGATCCCGGCCCAAGGTTTCATGGCGGGTTCTCCTCCTGGCGCCGCCTTCCTATCACGCTGCCGGGGGATTCCTGGAGCCCTCCGCGGAAACGGTCAGCCGATCGAGCGGCTGCGGCGTTCCAACAGGATGACGTCGCGCCAGACCGCGCCCTGTTTGCCGATCCGCTCCCGCCGACCGACTTTCCGAAAGCCACAGCGGCGATGGATCGCGAGACTGGCCGTGTTTTCAGGAAAGATGCCGGCCTGCAGGGTCCAGATTCCGGCTTCTTCGGCCGCGCGCACCAGCTCGAAGAGCAGCGCCCGTCCGATTCCTTTGCCGCGCGCTCTCGCGGCCACGTAGATGCTCACCTCCGCGACCCCCGCATAGACGCTCCTGGCGGAGACGGGCGAGACGGCGGCCCAGGCCACGACCCTTCCGTTCGCGGCGGCGACCAGACGCGGCCTCCGGCGGTGGCTCTGGTTCCACTTTTTCCAGGTGGGCGCTTTTTCTTCGAACGTCCCGTCGCCGCTGGCGATCCCTTCGAGGTAGATCTGCCGGACGGCGTTCCAGTCCGCCGGGCGCATCGAGCGGACCTCCAGGGTCGCGCCGCCGGCGGTCCGTTGCTTCTTAGGCACCAAGCAGCTTCGTCCGGAGCCGCTCGAGACGAGGCCGGAGGCGGCGCGAGTCCTCCTCCTCGATCTCTCGGATGACGTTGCTGACACGAGCCGGCCGTACGTCGAAGGCGTTGCCGATCTCCCGCCCCGTCAGACCTGTCAGCTTTCGAGCGAGGTAGATCGCCGCCATCTTGTCCTCCCCCCCGCGGCTGCGCGAGAGGCCCTCGACGGAAACGCGGAAGTCCCTGGCCACCGCGCGCCGGATCTCATCCAGGCCGACGTTCCACGGGCGCCGCTGGGGAAGCGGAATCTCTTCGTCGTCGTCGCGGACGGGCGCGCGGCGCCGGACCGATCGGATGAATTTCTCATCTCCCAGGTAGATCTGGCCGCGTACGCCGTCCAGCGGGGACCGCTCGCCCTTGCCTGCCCGGACGAAGCGTCGGTACTCCTCTGTCGCCAGGCGGCGCGCGCGCCCGAACTGGTCGAGCGTCCAATCGACCTCCAGCCACTCGGGGCGCGGAGCGCGGCCGCTGGTTGCGCGGTAGTTGCTCCACTCCCAATCGCCCGCGTTGCTCACCGCTCCGACCCGGACCGGATTGAGAACGACGAAGCGGTGAAGCTCCATCAGGTGAGCTTCCTTCTGAACGAGGATCGCCTGGTAGCGGCCCTCGAAGAGGTGGCCGCTGCGCGCGTGCAACCGGTTGTATTTCTGTGTGTACCGGCCGTTCAAGGCGCGCATCCCGAGGGAAAGGTTCGGCGATGCCGTCTCGAGGACGAGGTGGTAATGATTGGCCATCAGGCAATAGGCGTGGATCTGCCAGCCATGATCGCGGGCCACGGATCCGAGCACCTGGAGAAACGTTTCGCGGTCCGCGTCGTCGCGGAAGATCTTCGAGCGTTCCTGACCACGGCTCACGACGCTGTAGACGGCGCCCGCGAATTCCAGCCGCAAGGGACGAGACATGGCTCCTCCGGAACTCGACGGACTATATAATAAAGATCAGACCCCCGGTCCCCTCCGGCGCTTGAAGAACTCGCGGATGAAGCGGTCTCGCTCCGAGTCCGAGAACAGGAGAAAACGGACGAGATCTCCGGTCGTCAGAAGAGGCGCCGCCAGGTCCAGCCACTGGCGGTACTTCGGAGGGAGCTGGATGATGCGCTCCCGGATCTCTTCATAGGTCAGTGTGCGGCTCGGGGTGGTCGCGACCTGGACCGGCGCTGAGGAACGCGTCTTCTCCGATTCGACCGCGATGGGCTTCGCGCTCGGATCGGCGATGCCGGGGAACCGGGCGGCGAGGTCGGCGAGGTCCTCGGTGGCGACAGCCGGTTGGGCGAGCGTCTGGGCGCGATCGGTCGTTCCACCCACGGCCGAGCCCTGGCGAAAGCGGATCTCCTGATAGATCTGGTAGACCCGACAAGCGGCCTCGCAGTTGTTAACCAGTGGGCACGGGTCGGTGACGTCCTTCCGTTGACATTCGCGGGCGAGGTCGTCGAAGTTTCGCCGGCAAGAGCCTGGTTGAAAGACGTCGCCAGTGGAATCAGCGCGGGTCCAGAGTCTGCGAGGAGTCTGCGGTGCTCGCCTGTAAAAGAAGTAGTGGCGGGCGCTGGAGGTGCCCGGCTCCCCGGCGTAGGTCCAGATCTCGAGATTCCGGAACATGTCGTGGCACGCCTCGAGACCGTCGACCGATATCGGCTCGCCGTGGGCAATGACCATCAGGCCGGCGTCCTCTCTTCGACCGTCGTACGTTTCGTCGGCCAGTCGCAACAGCACTTCATACCGATGGCGATATCCGACGCCGAGCGGCGGAGGAAGATTCGGATTCTCCCGCCTCTTCCAGAACTCCTCGCGGAAGATCTCCCGCTGGTGGGGCTCGGTCAGCAGCAGAAAGAAATTGCGCTCGGAAGCAAGGAGGATCGGCTCGACGAAGTCCAGCCAGCGCCGGTCATCCTCGGGAAGCATGGCGATCCGTTCGGCCTGTTCCTTCGTGGAGAGATTGGCCACGGCCGCCTGAGGGTCCGCGGTGCGGGCGAGGAGGAAGGCGAGGACCGCTCCAGCGAGCGCGCGATTCACAACAGTCTCGATGAGAATCTTACCCTTGGCCGCAGCATCCGAAAGCGGCCGCTATACTCCGGCGCTGTCGTGCGCCGTTTCGTGCTTCTCGTCGCGCTCTCCGCCGTGGCCTGCTCCACGCAGCCGGCCCCGCGGCCGGCTTCCACGCCGCAACCATCTCCGACTACCGCAGCGCAGCGAACGACCCCGGAAGCTCCGGTCGAGACAGACGAGTACACGCGCTATGAGCTCCTGGCTCCCGAAACGGCCTCCTTTCACATCCTCTACGAGGTCACGGCGATCGCGCCCGGCGCGACCAACTTCTTCAATCCGATCCGCAAGGGGAGCGTCGCCAGCGGTGAGCGCGTGACCGACCGGATGACCGGTGAAGAGCTGCGGTTCGAAGTCGTCTCGGGAGAGGAGGCTCGAAAGACCGGGCTCGCCGGCGCCGATCTCGACACGGACTACATCCGGATCCGCCTGCCGCGGCCCGTGCCGGCCGATGGAGGACAGGTTCGCCTCCTGATCGAGAAAACCTACAGAGACCCGAAGAGCTATTTCGCGGAAGGAAACGCGATCGTGTTCACTCGTTCCCTCGGCATCCGCCGGAATAGCGTGGTGCTTCCGACCGGATATGAGCTCACGGCTTGCAACGTGCCCTCCCAAGTTCTGAGCGAGGCCGATGGGCGGATCGCGGTGAGCTTCGTCAATCCGGGCCCCGGTCCGGCCGCGCTCACGCTCCGGGCGACGAGGTTGCCTACTTGAAGAGATTCCTGGTTGCGAGCGCGCTGGCGGGCTGGGCGAGCTCTGTTGCGCTCGCGGCCGGCCAGGAGGGCGACCGCAGGCTGACGGAGCGCGCGCATCAGGATCGCGACATCGTCTATTTCCTGCAGCAGCCCGATACACACTCTTTCGACCTCTACCATGACTACACCGAGTCGCGGCCGGGCATCGACAAGTACTTGAACGTCGTGCGCAAGGGAAGCCGGGCGTCCAGGCCTTCCGCGAAAATCCTGGACACCGGAGAAACACTCAAGGCCGAGACTCTTCGCGGAGAGGAGATCACGCGCGCTGCGCTGGACATCGGCGAGCCTGTCACCGCGGACTCGGAAGTCGTCGTCATCCGTTTCCCGGCAATCCAGAAGGGGCGGTCGCTGCGCCTGCGCATTTCGGAGACGTACACGGACGAGAAGAGCTACCGCCTCGACGGCGAAACGCTCGTCTTCGACCGCAGCTTCGGCCGGGCGCGCAACGCGGTGGTGCTCCCGGCCGGCTGGTATCTCACGGCGTCCGCGGTGCCGGCGGCGATTTCACAGACGCCGGATGGCCGCATCCGACTGGACTTCGTGAACCCGCGCCCCGACGAGATTGCAGTGCTGATTCACGCGAAAAAGCGGAGGGGTTGACGGTCTTCGCCCTCTCCTTGTCGTCGTGGTCGCCTCTCGGCTGTCATCCTGAGCGAAGCGAAGGATCTGCTCTCGTTCTTCCGAGCGCTAGGGAAGATTCCTCGTCGCTTCGCTCCTCGGAATGACAACAGAACGTCCGTAGGAC
>JBKPDV010000247.1:0-3996 GCA_046728075.1 Acidobacteriota bacterium
AATGCCGCCGTAGGGAGGTTGTCATGAGCGCTCGTCCCGACTCTCTTCCGTCCAACGAAGTCGCCAACCGCGCGCCGCTTCCGGGTTCGAAAAAGGTCTACGTTTCCGGCCCGGCAGGGATGCGTGTTCCCTTCCGCGAGATCGCGCTTTCCGCCTCCCACGGCGCCCGCGGGGAGCGGGAGATCCATGCTCCCCTTCGCATCTATGACACCTCGGGTCCCTATACCGACCCCGCCGTCCCTATCGATCTCACAAATGGACTGCCGGAGCTGCGCCGGCCATGGATCCTGGCCCGCGGCCCGTACGAGGAGTCGCAGCCGCGGCGGCCGAACGCTGTCGCCCTGGCGCTGACCCGGCCGCGCCGCGTGCTGCGCTCGCGCGGCAACGCGACGCAGATGCATTTCGCGCGCAAGGGGACCGTGACGCCGGAAATGGAGTTCGTCGCGATCCGGGAGAACAGGAACCCGGATTTCGTCCGCGCGGAAGTCGCCCGCGGCCGGGCGATCATCCCCGCCAACATCAATCATCCCGAATCCGAGCCGATGGTGATCGGCAGGAATTTTCTGGTCAAGATCAACGCGAACATCGGCAACTCCGCCGTGGGATCCGACATCTCCGAGGAGGTCGAGAAGATGACCTGGGCGACGCGCTGGGGCGCGGACACGGTCATGGACCTCTCCACCGGAAAGAACATCCACGAGACGCGCGAATGGATTCTGCGCAACTCTCCCGTTCCGATCGGCACGGTCCCGATCTATCAGGCGCTCGAGAAAGTCGGCGGCAAGGCCGAGGAGCTGACCTGGGAGGTCTACCGGGACACTCTGATCGAGCAGGCGGAGCAGGGGGTCGACTACTTCACGGTTCACGCGGGAGTGCTCCTGCGTTACATCCCGTTGACCGCGCGCCGCGTGACAGGCATCGTCTCGCGCGGCGGATCCATCATGGCCAAGTGGTGCCTCGCGCACCACCAGGAGTCCTTCCTCTACACGCGCTTCGACGAGATCTGCGAGATCTTGAAGTCGTACGACGTCTCCTTCTCCCTGGGTGACGGGCTGCGGCCGGGCTCGACGGCGGACGCCAACGACGAGGCGCAGTTCGCGGAGCTGACGACCCTGGGCGAGCTGACGGAGAAGGCCTGGGAGCAGGACGTTCAGGTCATGATCGAAGGCCCGGGTCACATTCCGATGCACCAGATCCGCGAGAACGTCGAGAAGGAGATGGCGATCTGCCACGAGGCCCCGTTCTACACGCTGGGTCCGCTCGTGACCGACATCGCTCCCGGGTACGACCACATCACCTCCGCGATCGGCGCCGCGATGATCGGCTGGTTCGGCACGGCGATGCTCTGCTACGTCACTCCGAAGGAGCATCTGGGCCTGCCCAACAAGAAGGACGTCAAGGACGGCGTCATCGCGTACAAGATCGCGGCGCACGCGGCGGATCTGGCCAAGGGGCATCCGGGCGCGCGCGTCTGGGACGACACGTTGTCCCAGGCTCGCTTCGAGTTTCGCTGGGAGGACCAGTTCCATCTGGCGCTCGACCCGGAGACCGCGCAGGAGTTCCACGACGAGACGCTTCCGGCCGAAGGCGCCAAGCTCGCGCACTTCTGCTCCATGTGCGGGCCGCACTTCTGCTCGATGAAGATCACGCAGGACGTGCGCGACTACGCCGCGACGCTCGGCATCGCCGAAGACCAGGCGCTCGAGACGGGGATGAAGGAGAAGTCACAGGAGTTCCGGAGAGAGGGAGCCGAGGTCTACCGGAAGGCGTAGGTTTCCACGCTCTCAACCACTGCCGTCTGCCGTTTGGCGTCGGGGTTCAGCGCCGGAGCGACCAGAGTGGATCCTTCGCTTAAGCAGCCTCGCCTTATTTCTTTTCTTCTTCCTTCTCCAGCGCCTCGCGGATCTTCGCGAGCTCGCGCCGGCGGCCGGCGTCGAGCTTCGGGTAGTCAAGGCCGAGCTTCTCCAACGCAGAGTTGATGACCTCCGACAGAACCAGCCAGGTGAACCACTTGTGGTCCGCCGGCACGACGTACCAGGGGGCGTCGTCGGTCGACGTCGCGCGGATCGCGTCCTCGTAGGCTTCCTGGTATTTCTTCCAGAGGGACCGCTCGACCAGGTCTCGCTCGGAGAACTTCCAGTTCTTGTCCCGTTTCTCCAGCCGCTCGAGGAATCGCTTGCGCTGTTCTTCTTTCGAGACGTTCAGGTAGAACTTCAGAATCCGCGTTCCGTTACGAGCGAGGTGCCGCTCGAACGCGTTGATGCTCTCGTATCGCTGCTGCCAGAGGTTCTTGCCCGCGAGCTCTCGGGGAACGCGCTCTTTTTCCAGAAGCTTCGGATGCACGCGGACGACGAGCACCTCCTCGTAATAGGACCGGTTGAAGATCCCGATCTGGCCGCGTTCGGGCAGCTCCTGCTCGCAACGCCAGAGAAAATCGTGAGACAGCTCCATGGCGGAGGGCTCCTTGAACGCGGCGACGCTGCACCCCTGCGGGTTCACGCCCGAGAAAACGTGCTTGATCGCGCTGTCTTTGCCCGCGGCGTCCGGCGCCTGGAAGAGGAGCAGGACCGACCATTCGTGGTCGGCGTAGAGCCGCCCCTGCAGGTCCGCGAGTCGCTCGGTGCCCCTGGCGAGGAGCTCCGCGGCGCCCTTCTTTCCGAGATCGAGGCCGGCGGTGTCCCCCGGGTCCCAGTCTTTCAGCCGGAAGTCTTTCGGCAATGCCCGATAGCGTTCGGCCAGCCCGCGGAGAGCTTTCTTCATTCCCTCATCCTAACGAGGCGTTCACGCCAAATCCCGGAGAAGGCGAAACTTTTTGCGTTTCCTTTCGATAAGAACGGACGTAACGTCTCGATCGTCCGAGCAAGGAGGAACTTCCAATGACTAAAATCGGCCACCACGAACCCGGCAGCTTTTCCTGGGCCGAGCTCGCCACGACGGACGCGGGCGCGGCCAAGAAGTTCTACACGGGACTCTTCGGCTGGAGCTATTTCGACTCCCCGGCCGGACCCGACATGATCTACACGCGCGTCAAGAAGGAGGGAAAAGACGCCGCGGCGCTCTACCAGTTAGGCAAGGAGCAAAAGGGGGTCCCTCCCCACTGGAACGTCTACTTCACCGTGGCCTCGGCCGACGAGTCGGCGAGCAAGGCCAAGAAACTCGGAGCCAAGGCGCTGATGGAGCCGTTCGATGTCATGGAGTACGGGCGCATGGCTCTCCTGCAGGATCCCCAGGGCGCCACGTTCAGTCTCTGGGAGCCGCGCAAGCACATCGGCGCCGAGGTCATGAACGAGCCCAACACGGCCTGCTGGGCGGAGCTCGACACGACCGACACGGCGGCCGCCGGGAAGTTCTACACGTCGCTCTTCGGATGGGGCACCAAGGTCGGAGGCGACTACACGGAGTTTCAGGTCGGCGGGAGATCGATCGGCGGGATGATGAAGATTGCCAAGGAGTGGGGGAACGTCCCGCCCAACTGGCTCGTCTACTTCTCCGTCGACGACTGCGACGCGACCACCGCCAAGGCGCAGAAGCTCGGCGCCAAGATTTTCATGAAGCCGACCGACATCCCCAAGACAGGCCGCTTTGCGATGCTGCAGGATCCGCAGGGAGCCGTCTTCGCGATCATCAAGCTGACGATGTGATCATTGCGACCCCGCCTCTAGCCGCACCGCGAGGCGAGAGGCCGGGTCCACCCCGGGCGGCTTTCGCGGCCGCCTTCCATCACACCTTGACGAAGATCCGCTTCTTGTAGAGGAACCCTCCGACGAGGACCCAGAAACCGCAGAAGCAGAGCGCGAACAGCAGCGAGCCAACTCGAGGGTCCTCGGTGTGGGCGAAGAGGGTGCGGTAGATGGTTCCGTAGGCGGAGCGGCGGGTTCCGTCTCCGCCGTCCATCTTGATCGCGAGAAGCAAGATCGTCGCGAGAGTCGCTCCCACGAAGAGAGCGATGGCGTTGCTGCCGAGCCATTGGAAGGGGACGGACCAGCTCCTCCAGCC
>JBKPDV010000248.1:0-28944 GCA_046728075.1 Acidobacteriota bacterium
AGAAAACTCTCTCGATTCCCCCGTCCCACCGTCCCCCCGTCCCCCGTCTCGAGCTGATCCCCGAGATCCGCCTGTAAACTCCCCCGCAACTCGAAGCGTCCTATCTCCACAGAGCCACACAGGAGGACCCATGACTCCAAGAATCCGTGCCTTAGCCGCGGCCGCCCTGTTTCTGCTGGTCGTTTCCTCGGCCCGCGCTGCCTACTCCCCGGCCACGACCAGCGGCTGGTTCATCGTCGCGGGACGGGTTCCCGGTGCCGGGGGAGCGCAGTTCCGAACGGACATCTGGCTTTTCAACCCCGACGCGTCCCAGAACGCCGTCGTGACCTTGATCTTCCACGGGCAGGTCTCTCCGGGCGGAGGCGCGGCGGCGCCGATCTCTTCGGCACCGATCACGCTCGCGCCGCGGGAGACGAAGTATCTTGCGGACGTCCTGCTCGCAACGGTCGCCGCGGACAATCAGGTCGGCGCTCTGGAGTGGACTTCCAACCTGCCGATCATGGGAGGGTTGCGCAGCTACACGACGGCTTCGGGCTGCACCGGCGGAACCTTCGGGGCCTTCCAGCCGGGGATTCCGACGGTCGAGTCGATGACGCCCAAACAGACCGCGACCGATTCGGCCAACGTGCTCCAGATGTTTGGAACCAACTCGGGGGATACCAACTATCGCACGCAGGTCGACGTGACCAATACCTCCACCTCCGCCGTATTGATCGAGGTCCGGGTCATCGATCCGGTGACTTCAACCATCTACGGCGGAACGCAGACCTTCAGCGTGGCCGCCAAGTCGCTGCTGCGTGTCGGACGGATACTGGAAACCGTCGGCGCCCCCTCGATCAACGGCTTGCGGGTGACTGTCGCCATCAAGGAGGGGACGATCCTCACTTCGGGCGGCGTGCTCGCGGTCGCTTCCACCCTGGACAACCGAAGCCAGGATCAGTACGCGTTCGTGGGTCAGCGCCAGAGCGGCACGATTGTGCCCGCGGAAGCCTTACCGTTCGACGAAACGCCTTGAACACCTTGAACAGTCGGTAGTCAGTAGTCAGTAGTCGGTAGGTGAGGAGTCTTCACTACTGACTATCGACTATCGACTACCGACTGCTCATGGCACCGGATCCTCGCCCCCCTTTGCGAAAGGGTGGCAGCGGAGCACGCGGCCGGCGGCGAGAAAGAGTCCCTTGGGAACGCCGTAGCGCTCGACCGCCGTTCGCCCGTAGGCCGAGCAAGTCGGATGGAATCGGCAGGTCACTAACCGGCTTCGCGCGAGAAGCGGCGAGACAGTCGAGCGATAAGCATCGATCGAGACGAGGGCCATTCGCGCGGACACCTGCCGCTGCGGCTCCTGGAAGGCGTCGGCGATTCCATACCCCAGGAGCGCCGCGAGAACCAGGCCCGCTAGGCCCCGCCGATGCGGGCGAGGAGTCTTCTCAGAAACGCTCGACATAGCACGAGATCCCCGGGACGATCACGCGCTCTCCCTGGAGCGCCTTGACGACCGCGAGGACGACGACGATGACATAGGCGACCGCGACAAAGACCATGATGATCCCGTAAAGGCAGGAGAGGGCAGGGATCAGAATCCCCACGAGTGTGGCGAGGATGGCGATGACGACTACGACGCCAAAGAGGAGCAATCCGTTCTTGGCATGCCACCGAACTTCGCGGTTGGCCTTGCGGGCGAGCAACGGGATCAGACCGAGCAGTGGAAGATAGGCCAGGATCAGCAGCGTGGGAGAGCGCTCGCGCTCGGACATGGAGGGCTAGCCTAGCAGGCTGCTGAAAAATGGCTGCTAGACCGGAAAACCGAAAACCGTAAGGCGTGAGGTGAGACGTAAGACGAAAAGAGCCGCAAAACAGCGGCTCATATCTGGCGGCGGCGTTTCCGCGCAACGTCTTACGTCTTACGTCTCCGTCAGTTGCTCTTCAAGCGGATCGAGCCGTTGACCGTCTCGCACTGCAGGCTCTCGGAGCCGCCGTTGTAAGCCCCGCGGGCTTCTTTCGGTCCGTGCTTGCCTTCCACCGCCAGCTCGAGGTTTCCCTCGATCCGGCCGTTGACGGTCGACAGGTCATAGCGGATCGAGGAGCTCCGGTCGAAGGCGACTTCGACGGATCCGTTGACGGTCTCCAGATGTGCCTTCTTGAGAGCGTCTTTGAAGGTCACTCGCAAAGATCCGTTGACGGTCGACGCCTTGATGGGTCCGTTCATGTTGCGGATCTCGATGGGCCCGTTGACCGAATCGCAGGAGAGCGAACCGGTGAAGCCGTCCGCGTGCACCGCTCCATTGCAGGTTTCCAGTCGCGCCTCCGCGTTGGCGGGAATCCAGACCTCGTAATCCACCCGCGCGTTGTGCGACCCGAAGTCCAGGAAGCCGAAGAGCCGGTGGCGGTTGGGGTTGACCGTTTCCACCTTGATCTGGTCCCCCGTTTTCCGCACCCGGATCTCGGTCAGACGCAGGGTTTCTTCGGTGTTGCTTCCGCTGGCCGTCTTGACCGCGCGGACCTTCAGATAGGGCTTGTCCCAGGCCAGCGCCTCGACACGGCCGTTGACATTCTCGACGGAAACGCGCGAAACCCCTTCCATCGAAAAGGCTTTTTCGAAAACCTCCTCCTGTCCCGCCAGCACCACGGCGGCGAGCAGGAAGGCAAGGGAAGCGACGGCGCGGCGCATGTATCCTCGCCAACTCTAACGAAAACCGGACAAAAAGGTTCTCGAAAGGGCGGAACTCGGAACTCGGGACTCGGGACTGGATGCCGACTGCCTCTCCCAGTTCCGAGTCCCGAGTCCCGTGTCCCGGTCTCAGTTCGTGGACACGATCCGGATTCCGGTTCGCCGGTCCGCGGGCCGTGCGGCTGATCCATCCCGGAGGACCGGCCAGGCCTCGAAAAGGTTCCAGATCGGAACGAGCAGTGGAAGGTTCCGGCGGATCGAGTTGATCGCTCCGGGCGGGCTGCCGTCGGGGCGGACGGCTTCCAAGGCCAGCCATCGGCGGGCGCGTCCTCCAGCGGTGTCCCGAAGGAGAAAGGCCGCCAACGCCCCGGCCGCGGCGGCCGCCCAAATCCACGCCAGGGCTCCCCGCCAGGCAGGAGCCCAGAACCAGACCGCCGCGGTTGCCAGAAGCGCGGCCGCGTCGGCGGCCACCGTACAGAGGAGCAAATCCAAGAGGAATGCGAGTATCCGCAGGCGGCGCACGGGAGTATTCTGGGATCGGGTTCTCAGTTCTCAGTGGTCAGTTTTCAGTTTTTCTTTCTTGGCGCTCGGAACTGAGAGCTGAGAACGGATGACTGAGAACTCTCCTTTTCTGGCGGATTGTCACCTTCATTTTGAGGGCTGTCTCCCCAGGCAGACGGTGGAGCGGCTGGGGGGGCGTGCGGCGCACCGGTTTGCCGATGGAGGGGTGTTCGATTCCCGCGTGAAGGAGATCCGCGACGCCGATTCTTTTCTCTCCCTCTTCGCCGAAATCTGCCGGCTCTTCCGGTCCCCCGAAGACTATGGCGACGCGGCCCGCGAGATTCCGCGCGCTCTGGCAGCCGGAGGCGTGAGGCACGCCGAAGTCTACGTTTCTCCGGAGATCTATTCCCGGATCGGCCTGGATCCCACGGCCTGTCTGGACGCTGTCGTCGCCGGTCTGCGGGAAGGGGCGGCTCAAGCCGGGATTTCCTGTCAGGTCCTCCTCGATGCGGTCCGTCACTGGGGCCCCGAGTCGGCGGATCGGGTGCTCGATCTCTACGAGCGGCATCCCATGGAATCGATCGTGGGGTTCGGAATCGGAGGAGACGAGAAGGCCGTGCCCGCACACGCCTTCGCGGGCGTGTTTTTGCGCGCGAGATCTCTGGGCTTGAAGACCTGCGTGCACGCCGGAGAGTGGGCAGGCCCCGAAGCCATCCGGGACGCGCTCGACGCACTGCGGCCCGATCGGGTGGATCACGGGATTACAGCGGCCTCCGATCCCGATCTGATGGCGCGCCTGGCGGAGGAACAGGTCGCTCTCTGCGTGGCGCCTTCGGGAAACGTCCGGACGGGGGCCGTGACCTCCCTAGAGGCTCACCCTCTGCCGCATCTGCTCGAAGCCGGCGTGCGAGTCGCGCTCTGCGCCGATGATCCCCTCTTCTTCGAGACGACGACGCTCGCCGAGTACCGCCTGGCACGGGATGTTCTTAAGATGGATGACCGGGCTCTGCGAACTCTGGCCGAGAACTCGTGGCATGCCGCTTTTTGTTCCGCAGCGGAGCGGCGGGAAGGGCTCGCGGGCTTGAAGGAGGTCGGGATACCCGACTGAGGGGCCGCGGACTCG
This sequence comes from Acidobacteriota bacterium, assembly GCA_046728075.1. Taxonomy (GTDB): domain Bacteria; phylum Acidobacteriota; class Thermoanaerobaculia; order UBA5066; family Gp7-AA6; genus JBKPDV01. The sequence continues at coordinate 4,293 of JBKPDV010000248.1, forward strand.
AGAGGTCCTTACCGTGCCTTCGGGGCGCCCTCGGCAGCCTCGACCTCGTAGGTCAGCCGCGCCGCGTCGAGCGCACGGGTCAGGTCGACGAGGCGTGAGGGCTGAACGAGGATTCGAAAAAGACATTCGGCGCCGAAACGCTCTTCTGAGAGCGACACCTCGGGCGGTCGGAGCAAGCGGCGCACGGCTCCGGCGGATTCGTACGGGCAGGTGACGAGAACCCGAACGGTTTCCCGGAGAAGCCGGCTTCCCGCCTCCGAGAGAGCCCGCGCGGCGGCCTCGCGATAAGCGCGCGCGAGGCCTGCGGTGCCGAGCTTGATTCCACCAAAGGTGCGGACGACGCCGACCAGCACGTCTGTCACGCCGGCGGCTTTGATCGCCAGCGCGATCGGCTTTCCCGCGGTGCCCGAAGGCTCCCCGGCGTCCGACGCGCGAACGCGAGCCGCGTCTCCCGATCCGATCTTCCACGCGAATGCGACGTGGGTCGCGTCGTGGTACTCGCGGCGCAACCGCTGGATCTCTTCGGCGGCGCTCTCGGCGGTCTCGATGGGCGAAGCGAACGCCAGAAAACGGGAGCCCTTCTCTCGCAGAACTCCCCGACCCGGCCGAGCGAGGACGAGGCGAGTATCCGGGCCGTCGGGAAGCGGAAGGCGAGAGGCAGGAGGGCGGAGACTGCGGCCTGACGTCATCGCCTCACGCCTAACGTTCTTTCGTACGTCGCCCGATAACGCGCGACGATACCCTCGGTCGGAAACTGCTCGACGGCGCGCTGCCTGGAGGCGCGGGAAAAGCGCTGCCACTTTTCGCGATCGCGGATCAGGTCGAGCGCCGCCTGTGCCATGCCTTCCACTTCGCCAACGGGCCGCAGGTATCCCGTCTCGCCATCGACGACGACCTCCGGCAGCCCGCCCGCCGCCGTACCGATGACCGGAACTCCGCATGCCATCGCCTCGAGAGCGGCGAGCCCAAAGGACTCCGCGTCGGACGGGAGAAGAAAAATCCGACCGACAGGAAGGATCGTTTCGACGGCGACGACGTTGCCCAGAAAAACCGTGCGGTCTTCGATTCCGAGCTCGGAGGCGAGCCGTTCGGCCAGTGAGCGCTCGGGTCCGTCGCCCACGAGCAGAAGCCGCGCCGGGACTTGTCGGCGTATCCGATCGAAGGTCGCCAGCACGTCCTCGATCCGCTTGACGGGCCGGAAGTTGGACACGTGCACAACAGCCACTTCGTTTTCGGCGCAGAGTGTCTTCGCATATTCGGACGCCCCGCCGGGGTGGTAGAGCTGCGCGTCGACGAAGTTGGGGATGACCTCGACAGGCTGCCGGACGCCGAACTCCCGCACGGTGACATCCGCCAGATGCTGCGAGACGGCCGTGACGGCGTCACTCTTCTCGATCCCGAAGCGCGTAATCGGCAAATAGGAACGGTCCTGTCCGACGATGGTGATGTCGGTGCCGTGGAGGGTGGTGACCACTCGAAGAGGCTTCTCGCCGCTATCCAGCGACATCTCGCGCGCGAGAATGGCCGAGATCGCATGCGGGAGCGCGTAGTGAACGTGCAGCACGTCGAGCTTCGCGTGCGCGGCGACTTCCGCCATCTTGGTCGCGAGCGCCAGAGTGTAGGGAGGCGAAACGAAAAGAGGATAGGTCGGCGCCACGACCTCGTGAAAGGCGACGCGCGGGCGGGGAAGGGCCAGTCGCATCGGGAGCGCGTACGAGATGAAATGAACCTCGTCCCCGCGGTCCGCCAGAGCCAGGCCGAGCTCCGTCGCGACGACCCCGCTGCCGCCGTAGGTCGGATAGCAGGTGATGCCGATCCTCACGCGCGGCTCCGCACGACTCAGAATCCCGGCTCGAGGTTCTTGAACGCTCCGAGGAGGTCATCGACCCTCGGCGGTCTCTTCGAAACGAAACCCTCGCCGAACTCGGCACCGATCAGAAAACCGAAATACCGGGCGCGCGCCTCGATTGCTTTGAGGAACGACTCCTGAGACAGAACCGTTTGCGCCTCTTTCGAGGCTGGGTCGTGGAACTGGCTGGCATAGGCGCGCACCGCCTGCATCCGCGTCTCCATCCCGGACGTCACGTCCACGACGAAGGTCGGAGCGTGAACGTCGGCCGTGGAGAAGTAGACGGTCTGCTGGGGGCGGTGCGCCGGGTGAGCCGTCTCGATCTTTCGCAGCCCCGCGTAAAAGGCGGCATCGGTGACGAGGGCGCCGGCTCGGCGGTGATCCGGATGGCGATCGTCGGGGTAGGACGTGAGGATCAATCGCGGCTTCTCTCGGCGGATCAGGTCGATCAAGATGAGCTCGTGCTCGCGGGTGACGGCGAGTCCTCCGTCTCCGAAGTCCAGAGTCTCCCGGAAGGACGCCCCGAGCACCTCCGCCGCGCGCTTGGCCTCGCGCTGCCGGATCTCCGACGTGCCGCGCGTTCCCATCTCTCCCCGCGTCAGGTCGACGATGCCAAAGCTGTAACCGCGCTGGCGTGCGACCACGAGCGTGCCGGCGCAAGTCAGCTCCACGTCGTCCGCGTGGGCGCCAACCGCCAGCAGGTCAACCGGCATGGACGGTCTCTTGCGTGCCTTCCGGAGTGGGAGCGAGGTCGACGACGGCCACTCCTTCCGTCGAGCCGGTCGCGCCCTCGCGAATGGCCGCGAGCACGTCGCGCCCGCGCGTCAGCAAGGGCACGAGGGGCGGATACAGGCGGTCGGCCGCGGCCCCGGCCGGCCGAACCCTGGTCTCGAGGAGGCGCCGTCGGCGCCCCGTGACCTCGTCCTTGCGCTCGGCGGCCTTTTCCATTTTCTCGCGCATCTGTCCGATCTGATACGAGATCTTCCGGCGGGTGGTTTCCAGAGCGCCTGAGAGCGTCGGGTCGATTTTCTGGATGCTCTCCTCCAGGCCGGCCAGGCCCGCGTCCGCGTCGCGCGCGATCTGGTCGAGCTGTTCGCCTTCCGGCAGGCGCGGCGCCGCCTCCGTGCGATCCGCCAGGAGGTCCCGGGTTTCGACACCGAGAGCACGGGCCGCGCGGCGCTCCACCGGACCGATCCAGACGACGTGCGACCTCGGGAGGAGAACGGGAGGGCGCAGCCCGAAGATCGGAAAGAGCGGGAGCGCCTGGGCGTGGTACGCGATCTCGGCCGGCCCGAGAATGGAAGCCGCCGCGGGGAGGAGGAAGGATTTCAAAACCGGCCGGGTGAGAACGTCCGCGGAAACCCAGGCTTGCCCGGAGGTGATGAGCTTCGAGGCCCGGTCGAGATCGTCGACGCGGCGCCGCTCTCCCTTTTCGACGAGAAAGAAGGGGAAGACTCCCGGGCGGTGCGGCACCGGCACGGGGTATCCGTCGCGTTGCACCGCTTGCTCGGCCTGCGCGAGCACGCGCTCGATTTCCTCGCGCTTGGCCGCGGCTTGGGCAAACAGATCGGCCGCGGCCGGACGCGCCTCGGAAACGCTCGCGTCGAGAACCAGCAGCGGCTCCTCGATGAGGTCCAGCAGCGTTTCGATGAAAGCCCCGCCGTAGGGGTGTCCCGGAGCGCTGCGGCGCGCGAAGGCTTCGAGGATCTCCCGCGCCTCGGGGGTTTTCGCGTCTTCCTGGAAAGCGGCGAGGATCTCTGTGACCCGCTCCGGTATGGGCAGTTCTCCGACGGGATGCCGGTTGGCGCGGTCGGCTCCTTCGAGGACCAGCACCTGCGGCCCTTCTTCCGTCGGCCGGGCCGTCTTGGCGATCTCCTCGAGATCATGATCGTCCGTCAGGGCGTAGAAGACCGGAACGGCCGGGACCCCGCGCGCGCTGATCTCGCGCGCCACGCGAATGGCATCCCACGCCTTGACGAGGGTATAGAGCGGCCCCGAAAAGAGACCGACCTGGTGTCCGGTCACGACGGCGACCGCCTGGCCTTTCGAAAGCGCCTCGGCTTGCTTCGCCGCCTCCGCGCCGCGGAAACGGAAGGCGGCGGCGGAGACCTTCGCCGATCTCCCCAGAAGCTCGCGGGCCCGCTCGGTCGCGGCCTCGAGCGCGGGCGGATCGGGAAAGAAGGCGGGACGCTTGCGAAGAAACGCCAGGAAAAGGGGGTTCAACCCCGCATAGCGCTCGAAGGGGATCACTTCGGGTTTCATGATTTGCTCGCGAGAAGAATCAAGCGCGGGGAATCGCGACTGACCGGACATCCGTCGAAATTTCCCCAGAGACTCTCGACTCGCAGACCTGCGTTCTCGACCATCCGTGCCAGCTCCTCCGCGGTGTAGGCTCGCACACTTTCCCGAAAGTTCTCGGTCGAGCCTCCACGCCGGACCTCGATCTCCTTCTCGATGCGTCGCGTGTCCTCCTTCCACCAGCGACGGATTCGGTATTCGCGATCGGGTGTCGACCGGCTTTCTTCAGGGACCAGGCGGGCGAGAGCGTATTCGATGCCGAACGTGTCGCAGAGAAAGCGGCCGCCGGATTGCAGCACGCGAGCGACCTCCCTCACGACCGCCACGTTGTCGAGCTCCGCGAGGAAATACCCGAAGCTCGTGAAGAAGTTCACGACGGACCGAAAGACGCCGTCCGCGAAGGGGAGGCGTCGCATGTCGCCGCGGACGAGCGAGAGTCGCCCGGCGCGCGCGCGCGCGAGCTCGAGCAGGGGCGCGGAGTAGTCCAGACCCACGGGAGGAAAGCCTCGCTGTGCAAAGGGAATCGAATGACGCCCCGAGCCGCAGCAGAGGTCGAGGAGCGGAAGCGGCTCGGGCGCCAGGTGGTCGAGCGCGAAATCAACTTCCCGCCGCGCGTGCTCGTCGTCGCGATGCGGATAGAGCTCGAGGTACTCCTCCCCGAACCAGGATTCCCACCAGGCCATGGGCGGATTATGGACTGAGGACGACGGACTGCAGACTGAGGACTGAGGACTCGGGCGGCTGCAGTCACGAGAAGAATTCTTGTGACTTCTGCTCCTTCAGTCCTCAGTCCTCGGTCCTCAGTCCTCAGTCGGGCTAGAGTGGGAGTGTGGCGGTTCAGAGTTTCTCGTTGACCAACGATGAGGATCTTCCCCTTCGGGGCGATGTCGATGCCCCGGCCGCGCGCGGACCGGTCGTCGTGTGCGTCCACGGCTTCAAGGGATTCAAGGACTGGGGCTTCTGGCCCGAGACGGCGCGCCGGCTGAGCGAGGCCGGGTATTGCGTCGTCCGTTTCAATTTCGCTCACTCGGGCGTCGGTGAAGACCTTCAGAGCTTTGGTGAGCCGGGACTCTTCGAGAGCGGGACCTACTCGGCTGAGGTGGCAGACCTGCGCGCCGTGATCGCGGCGATCGGAGCCGGGCAGCTGCCGTCTTCCGGGCGGATGGACCCGTCCCGGATCGGCCTGCTGGGGCACAGCCGCGGGAGCGTGGCGACGCTCGCCGTGGCGGCCTCGGGAGAATTCCCGGTGCGGTCGGTCGCCTTGTGGAACCCGGTCTCGCGAGCGATGTGGTGGAACCGGGAGGAACGCCGGCAGTGGCGCGAGAAGGGATACTGGGAAGTCGTCAACGCGCGGACGCGGCAGGTTTTCCGGATCTCAACGGCATTGCTCGACGATGCGGAACACAACGAGGCCGCGCTCGATCCTGCCGCCAATGCGCGCCGCCTCGAGGTTCCTCTTCTGGCGGTCGTCGCTTCCGAGGACGAATCCGTGCCTCCTGAAAATGGGATCCGCCTCGCGCGGGCGGCGCCGGCGGGATCGGGAAGCATCGCCGAGATCCCAGGGACCGGTCATACCTTCGGCGCCGTCCATCCGTTCGCTGGCGCGACCCCGGCTCTCAACCAGGCAATTCAGTCGACGCGCGAGCATTTCGATGCAGCGCTCGGGGGATGAAATGAAGAATCAGCGAACCCTGGTTCGTGCGACGGTCGCCCTGGTTTTGACCCTGGCCTGCGGCGGGGTCCGGACCGTCTCGCGCGACGGCTACCGGGCGCAACTCGTCTTCGGCGGCCAGGAAAAATACACGATCGCGGTGCGGGGGGAGAAGAAGCGCGTCGAAGGCGATTTCGACGGCTCACAGCTCGTGAAGATAGTGCGGCCCGACCTGAAGAAAGTCTGGCAGTTCCGCCCCTCCACCAAGAAGCTGCTGGAGGAATCGTGGCAGCCCACCGACGAGATCGTGCCGGGCTATCCGCTCGACCCCGCGTTTGATCCGCAAGCCTACGCGAGCCGCTTTCGCGCAACGGTGCAGCGCATCGACGACGCGATCGCCGGGATACATCCCTGCGAGCGATATCTCTTCGCGCTCCCCTCCGGCGACCGCGTCACGGTCTGGGTCGCGCGCGACCTGGAAAGACTCGCTGTCAAGGTCGAGCACGAGAAGAAAAAAGACGAGGAGCTCGCCCCCTTCAAGGTCGTCGAGCTTCTCGACGTACGCATCGGAGCCGACCTGGATCTGTTCGAGAAGCCGAAGGGCTATACGGCAGCGAAGAGCTATCAGGAACTGGGGAAGTAGCTCTCAGCAGTCAGCTATCAGCTATCAGCTTGAATATGCCCCGGAGTCAATGGCTGGCTGTGAGCTGTGAGCTGTGAGCTGAAAGCTACGCTCGCTGCGGCTCGAGCGGACCGAACTCCCTGAAGAGAATGTGGTCGTAGAAGTAGTGAATGAGCAGGAACGAGAGAACCACGACATAGTACGCCCGGTCCTGCGGCATGCCGAGCACGCGCCAGAGAACCAGATAGACGCCGCCGGCGAGCAGCGTCGCCGTGATCATCGCGGCGTAGAAGCTTCCGGTGTGAGAAACGCCGGAGATTTTCCGGACGAATCCGCTTCCGATCTCGTTGCGTTCCGCCTTGCGCGACAGGATGAACCAGGTCAGAGCCAGGTATTGCAGGGAGTGCCACGTGTTGAAGCCCTGAAACGCGATGTCCAGGTTGTCGAAGATCGGAATGATGAACGCGAGGGCCACCGTAGCCGACATGAAGAGCAGGCGAGGCCAGGTCGTCTCGCCTCGGCGGATCTCGCGCGCCGTGCGAACAACGTAGAAGAGAAAGAAGAGGGCGAAGCCGATCGTGAACGCCTGAGCGACCCAGGCATGCTTCAGGATGTCGGGAAAGAGCAGCGTCGAGGTTCCCAGGCTGAATTTCCCCGCCACGAATTTGTACATCGCGACCGTGTAGAGCGACCCCAGGATCAGCGCTCCATCCAGCCAACGGTCAATCGGATGGATCCGCGCGGAAGCCTTCCGCCGGTACGTCTCGGAGATGTATTGCGCCTGATGCGTCACGTGAACGGAAGCCCAGAAGAAGAAAAACGTCAGGAGCAGAAGAAACGAGTAGATCGAGCCGAGGATCACCAGCGTCGGAATCACCACGAGCGGCGCGTAGGAGAGGATTCCGAACCTTTCCCGGAAGCGCGGCTCGAGCGCCGTGCGCAGGTAAGTGGAGTACATATGCGGGCCGCCGACCAAGAGCGTCACGACCAGGCCGACGATCAGGCTCGCGGTGGCTTCCGAAGCGCCCAGGTACTTCAGGAGCCCATAGGACAGGTACGGGAGAAAGACGAGCACGCCCGAAAGCGTCAGAAAAATCAGGTCGAACCGGCGGTTATAGATCCAGGGCCCGCTCGCGATCGGGCTTCTGGTGGCCATGCTGGGGCTCGCGATGGAAGACATAGGCCTCCGGCGGCGGATTCTACTCTCGCCGCCTCGTCCGCTGGCTAACCATACAAGTCTCGTGCCGTTACAATTCCTCCTCATGCTGCGCCTGGGTGCCGTTCCCGTCGATCCGCCGCTGATTCTGGCGCCCATGGCCGGGATCACGGACCACGCCTATCGGCTGATGCTGCGCCGGATCGGGGGCGTCGGTCTCGTGACGATGGAGTTCATCTCCTCTGAGGCCATTACGCGGGGAATCGCGCGTCAGTTGCGAAAAATGGTCTTTACCGACGAAGAGCGGCCGCTCTCGATCCAGATTTACGGCTCCGACCCGCAGCGCATGGCGGCGGCGGCGGATATCGTCGAGGAGCTCGCTCCCGACGTCTGCGACATCAACATGGGTTGCCCGGCCAACAAGGTGCTGAAGGGTTGCGCCGGCGCCGCGCTGATGGCGGACCCGAAGCTCGCGCGAGCGATCGTGGCCGAAGTCCGCAGCCGCCTGTCCATGCCCTTGACGGTCAAGTTCCGCCTCGGGGTCGACGATGCCCGGAAGAATTTCCTGGAGATCGGCCGGATCTGCGAAGGGGAAGGGGCGGCGGCGGTCGCAATGCACGGCCGGACCGCGCGACAGATGTACACCGGACGCGCCGATTGGGATCGCATCGCGGAGCTCAAGGCGGCCCTGACCATTCCGGTCGTCGGAAACGGAGACGTCGAGACCGCGGATGACGCCCACGCCATGTTCGAACAGACCGGATGCGATGCGGTCATGATCGGGCGCGCCACGATGAAGAATCCCTGGATCTTTCGCCAGATCGCGGATCGGCGGGCGGGACGTCCGGCGCGGGAAGCGGGATTGGAAGAGCGCCGGGATTTGATGCTTGCCCATTTCACCGCCATCGAGCGGGAGGCCTTCGATCCGCGCGAGGCTCTCCACAAGCTGCGCACGATGACCGGCTGGTACACCCACGGCCTGACCAACGGCCGGGCGCTGCGGGTGCGGATCTCGGGGCTCGCGACGCCGGCGGACTTCCGCGACGCGGTCGAGGAGTTCTTCCGGTCGCAGGTGGACATGCCAGCCGAGCCAGTGGCGGTCTCGGCGTGACCGAATCCAGGCTCAAGGAGTCTTAAACCGGGAATGTCGCGCTGGGCTTTTCCCGTTGCCTGATTCTGCATGATCCGTAAGACCGCGTGCCTCCTGGCGGCGCTCCTTTCGCTGTCGGCAGTCGGCTTTGCCCAGGCTCCCGCCCAAAAGCAAAAAACCGACGTCAAGACGCTGGTCGGCAGCTACGCCCTCGAGGTCACCCCCGAGTACCTGGGCATGGCGAACAAGAAGACCGTCGTCCGCCTGCGCCTCTCTTCGCCGGAGCTCTCCAAGGCGGCTTCCTCCCGCGGCGTCCGGGCGGTCAGCGGCGAGGTGCGCGGCAGCTTTGCTTCTGCCGGGCAGGTCGTCGACACGTTCCGCTATCCGGTTACCGGCGACGTGGAGGGGGGCAGGACCTTCACCTATTCGTTCCTGCGCGCCGTGCCTCCCGGCACCTACCACGTCCAGCTGTTCTTCAACGACCCCGGCGGCCACCAGGTGGGAAAGGCGGAGGTTGATCTCTTCGTGCCCGAGATTGGAACCGTCTTCCGTCCCGAGATGGCTCCTGCCGACTCGAGCACGCTGCCCGAGGCCGAAGCGATCGTGCTGGCTGACAGCGCGGCAAACGCCGCGCCCGCGGGCTCCGAGCCCAAGCTGAAGATTCTGGCCCCGGATCGCGAGGCCCCGTTGGGGCTCCTGCGACTGTCGGCCGAGATCGAGCCTCCGATCACAAAAGTCGAGTTCTACCTGGACGAACGTCTTCTGGTCGCGCGCAATCGCCCACCCTACTCGGTGGAGATCGACCTGGGCACGGTCCCCCGGCGCCAGACCCTCCGCGCGGTGGGATACGACGAATCGGGCGCGGTCATCGACGAGGACGCTTACGCGATCAACGAGGGAAGCGCGCACGTGGCGGTGCGCGTGCTCCCGACGCCGGATCTCGAGTCGGGCAACGTGCGCGTGAAGGTGGCCGTCCAATCGATCGGCGGGGGAGTCGCGAAGAAGGTAGAGCTCTTTCTCGACGAGAAGAAGATCGGCTCCTGGACAGCGGGGCCCTACCAGGTCACGATCCCTTACGCCTCGTATGCCCGCGCCAACTATCTGCGGGCGATCGCCATCGCCGAAGATGGACGCGAGTCCAACGACATCCGGATGCTGCGCGGGCCGCAGACGACCGTCGAGAGCGTCCGAGTCGACGTCGTCCAGCTCCACATCTCCGCCATCGACAAGGATGGCCGGTTTGCGAAGGGGCTCGGTAAGGATGATTTCCACGTGTCGGAGGATGGCCGGCCGCAGACGGTCTCGGGCTTCGAAGTCGCCGAGAATCTCCCTTTGAACATCGGGCTCGTGATCGACAGCTCGGGCTCGATGGAGAAGGGGATGCCGTTCGTGCGCGACGCCTGCGCCGAGCTCTTCCGCGGCCTGATGCGGGAGAAGGACCATGGTTTTGTCGTGGAGTTCCGCGACCAGCCCAAGTTTCTCCAGCAGCTCACCTCCGACTCCGGCGCCCTGCAGCGCGCCTCGCGAGACCTGAGGGCTGGGGGCGCGACGGCCCTGTACGACGCCGTCGTGCTGGGCCTCTACCAGTTCCGCACACTCACGGGGCGCCGCGCTCTGGTCGTGGTCACGGACGGAGACGACAACCGGTCCCATGTCGAGTACGACACCTTGCTGCGCTACGCGCGGTCGGCGGGAGCGCCGATCTACTTCATCGCGGTGAACATCCCGCTGACCGACTTCAAGTCCCGGAAGGTGATCCACGAGATCGCGAAAGAGTCGGGGGGAGATGTCTTTTCGATCGGCAGCGCCGCGAAAATGCCCGAGGTCACGCACCGCATCGAAGAGGAGCTGCGTTCCCAGTACATCGTCGCTTACCGGAGCGACTCCACGAAGCCTCCGGGAGAGTATCGGTCGGTAACCGTGGCGATCGGAAAGCCAGGGATCGCGGCGAGGACGGTGAGGGGGTATATCCCGTAGTCGACAGTCGACAGTCGACAGTCGGTAGTCGGTAGTTGTTTTACGGGAAGTTCGTCACCAACCAGTACTTCCTTCCTTGGTGGATGGTCCGACTGCCTCGGAATTCTTCGAGATCTCTCAGGCGCACGACCGCGATCATCTTCTTTCCGCTCTTCCACTCTTTCCAGAATCGTTCCCGAGTCCAGAAGAGCGCGTCACGCACGAGCGGGTCTCGCTCGAACTGCGGCTGGAGCTCCCCGACGTAGTCCGCCAGCGGAATCGGATGCTTGAGCTCCCACGGCAGCCCCTGCACGTAGCTCTGGTAGCCGACGACCTCGGCGCCGCCACGCTGCGCGGTGTCGCGCGCCACAATCTCTAGATTGTAAAGCTCCGTCGCGGGCGGTACATGGGGCCAGGAGAGGGCAGCGGCGGCCCAGATGCCGAACCAGCCGACCGCGAACGCCGCGAGCGAGGGGGCGCGGCCCCGCGAAGCGAGAACCGGCGCCGCCCAGGCGCCCGCGAGCAGCAGGAGAAGACCGAGTCCGGCGAAGGCGAGGAGACCGGAGGCGTTGATGGCGGAACGCGTGGCTGGAACCGCCAGGACGCTGGTGGCGAGGGCCGTCGCGAGGAGGGCGCAGACGCGCCAGCGTCCAGAGTTACGCCCGGCCTCGCCGAGGCCGCCGGCCGCGAGGGCCGCCGCCGCGGGGATCGCCGGAAGGATGTACGGGGGCAACTTGCTCGAGGAGAGAGAGAACACGACCGTCACGAGGAGAAACCAGATCAGGAGGAAGAGACGGTCGGGCTGCTTTCCGATCCACTCCCCGACCGTGCCTCGTCGCAGCGAGGCGAAGAAGAACGGGAGTGCCGGAAGGAATCCGGCGAGAAAGACGGCGGCGAAGTAGTAGAAGGGGCCCGGGCGGTGAGCCTCCGTCGTCGCAAAGCGCTGGAAGTGCTCGTGAACGAAGAAGAACTGGAGGAAGCCGGGATTGCGCGCCGAGACGAGCGCGAACCAGGGGACAGCCGCAACGAGGAAGACGAGCGGAGCCGGCGCGACCAGCAGGGACGCCAGCTCTCGGAGGCGGCGGGTCGCGAACGCCCAGACAACGAGAATCCCTCCCGGAAAGAGGACTCCGACGAGCCCCTTGGTCAAGAACGCGCCGGCGCCAGCGAGCCCGGCCGCGGCCGACCAGAGAAGCCAGGGCCGTCCCGCGACGCGCCGAGTCATCGTCTCGCGCGCCGCGAAGAGCGTGGCCGCGAAGAAGAAAGTCAGCAGGCCATCGGTCAGATTGACGCGCGAAAAGACGAAGCCCATCGGCGAGGCGAGGTAGAGGATGCCGGCCGCGAGCCCGAGCTCGACCCCTGCGATCGACGCCACTCCGGTCAGGAGCACCGCGACCGTGCCGAGACCAGCCAGCCGTGTCGGCAGCCGGGCCGCCCACGGCGTCTCGCCGAAGATTTTGAGCGAGGCGGCGTTGCACCAATAAAGCAGCGGCGGCTTCTCGAAGTAGGGAACGCCATTCAAACGCGGTGTGACGAAGTCCCCCGCCGCCAGCATCTCGCGCGGGATCTCCGCGTAACGGGCTTCATCCGGTTCTCCGAGCCAGGAACCAGCGGGTTCAAGCCAGACGGGAACGAGGAGCAGCAGGAGAGCGCCGCCAAGAAGCAGTCGGTCGCGAGTCACTCGCGTCAGTGTAACAACGAGGAGTTTGCCAACGCAGCGTGAACGCCGGGAACGCGACGGGAACGCCGGGAAGTGAAGTACGAAGGATGAAGTGGAGCTATGCCGTTCGTTCGCGAGTTCCCACTTTACTTCCCGGCGTTGACCTCCCGCCCGGTGTAAGATTCCCGCCCCTTGGCACCGGAAACGACGACGCGGTGGGCTCTCGTGCTCGGCGCCTCGTCCGGCTTCGGCGAGGCGTGCGCGATCGCGCTTGCCCGGGCGGGCTGGAACGTCTTCGGCGTCCACCTGGACCGCAAGACCACTCAACCCAACGTCGATCGCATCGTCACCGAAATCGCGGCGACCGGGCGCCGGGCTGAATTCTTCAACGTCAACGCGGCCGACGACGCTCGGCGGGCGGAGGTGCTCGCCGCGATCCATGAGCGCTGCCAGGGAGAGCCTCCCGAGTCGCGCGTCTCGGTTCTGCTGCATTCGCTGGCCTTTGGGACGCTGAAGCCCTTCTTCGCCGCCGCCCGCGACGAGTCGATCAACCGGACTCAGATGGAGATGACTCTGGACGTGATGGCGCATTCCTTCGTCTACTGGACGCAGGATCTTTTCTTTTCCGAGTTGCTCTCTCCCGGCGCTCGGATCTTCGCGATGACCTCCGCCGGCAGCCACATCGTCTGGCCCTCCTACGGGGCTGTCTCCGCGGCGAAGGCCGCCCTCGAGGCCCACGTGCGTCAGCTGGCGGTCGAGCTCGCGCCCCGCGGCATCGCGGTCAACGCTCTCCGGGCGGGAATCACGGACACCCCCGCCCTGCGCAAGATTCCCGGCAACGAAGCGATGATCGAGCGCATGGCCGCGATGCATCCCGCCGGCCGCCTGACGAGGCCGGCCGACGTGGCGGGCGCGCTCGTGGCTCTCTGCGCGGAAGGGGCGGCCTGGATCTCGGGCAACGTGATCGGCGTCGACGGCACCGAGGACGTGGCGGGGGGCAGGTGAGGAAGAGACGACAATCGAAAGTGGACGGTCGACCGGCCAAAGTGGCCAAGAGTCGACAGTTGACAGTCGACAGTCGGCAGTCGGAGGCCGGAGAGCCGATCCGAACTCCGCAATTCGAAAACCGGAATCCCTTCGAGTTCGTCAAAGAGAAGGCGGGCTTCCGGGAGTTCCGGCTGTCGTCCAACGGGATGTGCGTCCTCATGCTGCCGAATCGGGTCGCTCCGGTCGTGACTTTCGCGATCGTCTACCACGTGGGAAGCCGGAACGAGGCGGTGGGCTACACCGGCGCGACACACCTGCTCGAGCACCTGATGTTCAAGGGCACTCCCGAATACAACCGCGAGAGGGGGACCGCGATCGCGGCCGTCCTCGAGGCGATGGGCGCGCGCTTCAACGCGACCACCTGGTTCGATCGCACCAACTACTACGAGACGGTCCCCTCCGACCAGCTCGAGGCGGCCGTCCGGATCGAAGCCTCGCGGCTGCGCGGGTCGCTCCTGAGGGACTCGGATCGTCAGCCGGAGATGACCGTGGTTCGCAACGAGTTCGAGAGAGGGGAGAACTCCCCCTTTCAGGTCCTCTACAAGCACTCCTTCGCGACCGCGTTCCGCGAGCATCCGTACCACCATCCGACGATCGGCTGGCGAAGCGACATCGAAGGGGTCTCGACCGAACGGCTGAAGGAGTTCTACGACGTCTTCTACCACCCCAACAACGCGACCGCGCTCGTCATTGGCGACTTCGACGAGGAGGAAGCGCTCGCGATCCTGTCGCGCCACTTCGGGCCCATTCCTCGCTCGCAGCGGCCGATTCCTTCCGTCTACACTGTCGAGCCGCCGCAGGAGGGGGAGCGCCGTTTTGTGGTTCGCCGGGTCGGACAGGTGGCGTGGGTCGCGCTCTCCTGGCGAAGCGTCGAGGCGCGGCATCCGGACACTCCCGCGCTCGCGATTGCGGGCAACGTGCTCGGGGGAGGCGTCACATCGCGGCTCTATCAGGCGCTCGTCGAAAAGAGCCTCGCCCTCTCCGTGACGGTCGTGCCGTGGCAGCTGAAGGATCCCGCCCTCTTCTCCGTCTTCGCGCCGGTGCGTCCGGGTGTCGAGCCGGCGGTGGTCGAGACCGCGATCCGCGAAGAAATCGCGCGGTTCGCGCGTGAGGGCGTGACCGAGGCCGAGGTGGAGAAGGCGCGTATCCAGATCGAGGCCGAGGTGATCTTCGACAGGGACTCGACCGACCAGATCGCCGCCTCTCTCTCCGAGGCGATCGCCGTGGCCGACTGGCAGTGGTACGCGGACTATCCGGAAGCCATCCGGCGGGTCTCGGTCGGGGACGTCCAGCGCGTCGCGCACACGCACTTTCAGGACGACGCGTTGACCACGGGTCTCTTTCTTCCAAAGGAAGGCGCCGCAGGGCCGGACGAGGACGAGGAGGAACAGTGAGTCGACGTTCGACCGCCAGTGCCCGCCGTCCGTTCGCGGAGTCGATTGCCGTGCGCACACTTCCAAACGGAGCGCGCTTCTTCGTGCTGGAAAACCACTTCAACCCGACGGTCTCCCTCTCCGGATCGGTGAGCGCCGGCGGGCTCTTCGCGCCGCGGGATCGAAGGCTGATCGCCTCGGTCACCGCGGGCGAGCTCGCCAAGGGTTCGGGGCGCCATTCGAAGCTCGAGCTCGCCGAGGCTCTCGAGAGCCGGGGCGCCTCCCTCTCCTTCGCCGCCGACACATCCGACCCGGTCGGTGTCGACGTCGCGGGCGCCGCTCTCTCGCGGGACGTCGAAACGCTTCTCGACTTGCTGGTAGAGATCCTGACCTCGCCCGTCTTTCCCGTCGACGAGCTGGAAAAGGAGAAAAAGCGGCTGGTCGGGTCGATCCGGCAGCAGCAGGACCAGACCTCCGCGCGCGCTTACGAGGCGGCCTGCCGCCGGATCTACCCGATCGGGCATCCCCTCCACTACCGGCGCGGAGAGGAACGCATCGCGGCGGTCGAGGCTCTGCAGCGCGGCGACCTCGAGAGCTTCTACGCGGAGCGCTACGGAGCCGGGACGTTCCAGGTCGCCGTGGTGGGGGACGTCGAGAGCCAGAGAATTCTGGACGGTCTCGAACGGCGGCTGGGAGGCTGGCGCCGTGGACCAGACCCGGGCATTCCGCCGGTTCCGCCCGCGTCTCCCTCGCCGGGTCCCGAGACCGTCGAGATGCCGGACAAGGCCAGCGCCGATGTAGTCATGGCCGCCCCGTCCGATTTGACGCGCCTGGATCCGACCTACCTCGCCTGCCAGCTCGCCAATTCGGCGCTGGGTCAATCCTCCCTGACCTCGCGTCTGGGAGTGCGCGTGCGGGACACGGAAGGCCTGACTTATGGCATTCACTCGAGCTTCCACGCGACCCACATCGCCGGGCCTTTCGTCGTCAGCGTCACGGTCCGACCGGAGAGCCGTGACGCGGCGATCGCCTCCACGCTGGACGAGATCTTTCGTTTTCTCCAGAGCGGCCTGACGGAGAAGGAGCTCGCGGAAGAGAAGAGCTCCCGCATTGGGAAGTTCAAGGTCGACCTGGCCTCCAACGCCGGTCTCGCGTCGGCCATCGACGCCGCCATCTACTACGGCTTCGGGCTCGACTACTTGGACGAGTTCCCGGCGCGGGTCGCCGCCATCACCAAGGAAGAGGCGGACGCGGAGTTTCGCAAGCGCGTTCATCCCGATCAATTCACCATCGTCTCCGCGGGCTCCTTCTCACAGGCAAAGACAGAGGGGGAGAGTGGTGAGGGGGCGAGGGGCTGATCTCTTACACGCCCACTGTCCCACTCTCCCACTCCCCCCTCTCATTCGAAAGCCTTGGAAGTCCTGACAGGGACGTGAAAGAATCCCGCTTCAGGAGGCGAGAAACCGATTCCCAGACGGCCTCAATATCGAAAGCCCGTCCGACGCCGGCCCGGCGAGGCGGCGCCGACTCACCGCGTCTCGCTTTTGCAGGAAGCGCCGGTGGCAGAGGGGCCCGCCCCGGACGGACGCTTCTACTACCGCTGCATGCTCGACTCCGAGCCTTCGCCGGAATGGATGCGCGCCTACCGCGCGGGACTTCTCGGCGTGCCCCCCGAAGATCGGGACGCGGTTATGCGCCTGGAGTTCCAGGGCGGGAGCGTCCGCTTTGCCGCCGCTGAGGGAGAAGTCTCTCGTCTTCGCCGCGTTCTCGAGCGCCGCATGGACGCGGTGAACTCGATCCTCTCGGGCGGGAGATGATTCGTCTAAGGTCTAAGGTCTAAGGTCCAAGATCCCAGACCTGTTCTGAACTTTAGACTTTAGACCTTAGACTTTAGACTCTTTTTTCCCGATGGCTGTCGTCACGCTGGAGCACGTCGGGAAGCGCTACGGCGACGTCTCCGTCATCGAAGACCTGAATCTGGAAGTGGGCGA
Organism: Acidobacteriota bacterium; assembly: GCA_046728075.1. Classification (GTDB taxonomy): domain Bacteria; phylum Acidobacteriota; class Thermoanaerobaculia; order UBA5066; family Gp7-AA6; genus JBKPDV01. Next base: position 20,986 of record JBKPDV010000248.1, read on the forward strand.
TCGAGAATTCCTCGTTCTCGTCGGCCCCTCCGGTTGCGGCAAATCGACGGCGTTGCGAATGGTCGCCGGCCTCGAGGACGTCTCTTCCGGAACGATCGCCATCGACGGGCGGCCGGTCAATCGCGTGGCCCCGAAGGACCGCGACGTCGCCATGGTTTTTCAGAACTACGCTCTCTATCCTCACATGACGGTCCGCGAGAACCTGGAATTCGGCTTGAGGATGAGGAAGACTGCCGCGCCGGAGCGGGAGAGGCTGGTGGCGGAAGCCGCGGAGATCCTCGAGATCGGTCCCCTTCTCGAGCGCCGCCCCCGCCAGCTCTCGGGCGGCCAGCGCCAGCGCGTCGCCCTCGGGCGGGCGATCGTGCGCAAGCCGGCCGTCTTTCTGTTCGACGAGCCCCTCTCCAATCTCGACGCCAAATTACGCGTGCAGATGCGAGCCGAGATCAAGAAGCTCCAGCTCCGGCTCGGGACCACCACGATCTACGTGACGCACGATCAGGTCGAGGCGATGACGATGGGCTCGCGCATCGCCGTGATGCGGTCGGGCCGCATCCAGCAGATCGGGGCGCCGCTCGAGATCTACCGCAAACCCGCCAACCTCTTCGTCGCTCAGTTCATCGGAGCACCGCCGATGAATTTCCTCTCGGGCCGGGTGGAGGAGCGGGCGCAGGCGGTCGTGACGGAATCTTTTTTTCTGCCGCTGCCGCAGTCCGTGCGCGAGGTGCTCGCCGGAGGCGGCGGGCGGAAAGTCGTCGTCGGCATCCGTCCCGAGAACGTCCATCCCGCCGAGGTCTCTCCGGGCGATCGGGCCGCGGCGGTCCTCGAAGTCGAGAATGTCGAGCCTCTGGGAGACGAAGTCGTCGTCCATGGGCGCGTGGGATCCGACTCGATCATCTGCAAGCTCGGCCCGCAGCGCGTGCCCGTCGTGGGCGAACGGATGCCGATCGCGTTCGATCTGGACCGTCTCCATTTCTTCGACCCCGAGACCGAGCGAAGTCTGGCGGCGTAGCGTCCACGGGATGGGAAGGATCCAGAAAAAGCGGAAGACGACAAGGGCTTCAGAGAAAAAGACCCTTTTCCCTCCGGATTTTCTCTGGGGCGCGGCGACCTCGGCTTATCAGATCGAGGGATCCCCCCTGGCCCATGGGGCGGGACCGAGCATCTGGCACCGCTTCAGCCACACGCCGGGGTGCGTTGCGCGCGGAGACAACGGCGACATCGCCTGCGACCACTACCGCCGCTTCCCGGAGGACATTTCTCTGATGCGCGCGCTCGGCTTGACCGCCTATCGCTTCAGCGTCTCCTGGAGCCGCGTGCTCCCGCAAGGAAAAGGAGCAATCAATCCGCGGGGGCTCGATTTTTACGAACGGCTCGTGGATGGTGTGCTCGAAGCGGGCATCCAACCCGTGCCGACGCTATACCACTGGGACCTTCCCGCCGCCCTCGACGACTTGGGCGGTTGGCTCAACCCCGAGATCGCGAATTGGTTCTCGGACTACGCGGACGTGCTCTTTCGCGCGCTCGATGATCGCGTGAAGATGTGGACCACGTTGAACGAGCCCTGGGTGGTCGCCGACGGGGGCTATCTCCACGGCAAGCTCGCTCCGGGCCACCGCAGCATTTTCGAGCCGCCGATCGCATCGCACCATCTCCTGCGGGCCCACGCGCGGGCCGTCGAGGCGTATCGCGCCACGGGCCGCCACCGGATCGGGCTCGTGGTCAATCTGGAGCCGAAAGACCCGGCCTCGCGCTCGGCCGAAGATCTCGACGCCACGCGGCGCGCCGACGCGTACATGAACCGCCAATACCTGGACCCGGTCTTCCTGGGGAAATACCCGGAGGAGCTCGCGGAGATCTTCGGCGATGCCTGGCCGGCCTTTCCTTCTTCCGAGACCGAAGCGATCCGCCAGCCGATCGATTTTCTCGGAGTCAACTACTACACGAGAAGCGTGACACGCGCGGACCCGCGGTTCTATCCCCTGCGCGCCTGCCGCGTGCCGCAGCGTCGGAGCACCCACACGCAGCTGGGATGGGAGGTCTATCCGGATGGATTGGCAGACATCCTCCTCTGGGTGAGCGAGCGCTATGGAAAGATTCCCCTCTACGTGACCGAGAACGGGGCGGCGTTCTACGATCCTCCCAGGCCCGCGGGCGCGGTGAAAGATCCGTTGCGCGTGAGCTATCTCAAGAATCACCTGCGCGCCGCTTTCCGGGCTCGCGAGCAGGGAGCGGATCTCCGCGGCTATTTTGTCTGGTCGCTGCTCGACAACTTCGAGTGGGCGCATGGGTACTCCAAGCGTTTCGGGATCGTCCACGTCGACTTCGAGACGCAGCGCCGCACGGTCAAGTCGAGCGGGCGCTTCTACGCCGAGGTCATTCGAACGCGGGGAGGCGTTCTGGACAGTGAGGAGGCCAACTGATGTCGCGAGGGCAGGTTCGGCGCCGCGGGATCCGGTCCGTTCCGAGAACGGCGCTCTTTTTGAGCGGTGCTCTCGCCTTCCTGGCGTCCCGGGCAGAGGCGGAAAACCGGTGCTCGGCCGCGGTGACTCGGGGCGGGAAGAAGTTTGAGCTGCGCAACTGCGCGGTCGCGTATCACTCGAGCGAGCACAGCGTCCTGATCTGGTTCACCGAGACGCCGCTTTCCGCGGGAGAGGAAAAGTCCTTCCAGGGCTCCGCGTTCGCGCCGGAGCGCGACATTCACGGAAAGTATCTGACGATGATGTCTCTCGCGTTTTGTCCCGGCGGAGGCAGCTCGACGCCGGCGCCCGGCGACGTCAAGTCCGTCAAGGTTCGGATCCACACCGCCGACACGAAGCTCCTGGCGCACTGGGTCTCCGACGCGTCGAAATCTCAGGAAGTCACGGCGGAGAAGATGCAGGGCGATCTCCGGCCGGGAGGTAAACTTTCCGGCCGCATGACGGGGAACGGGTCGTCCTGGGGGACTTCCTATTCCTGGCTCGCCGAGTTCGATCTCCGTCTCCCGGAAGAGAGCTCCACGGCCGGGATGAACGGCTGCGACGCGCGGGAGTGAGTCATGCCGGATCGGCCCTGAGAACGACAAGGTGAGATCGATGCATCCATTTCTCGCGGCCTCGTTCGGTCTCGCTGTCGCCGTCGGCGCCCAGGCGGAAGGCAGGTGTTCCGCGAAGGGAGTGATGGGTGGAAAGAAGTTCTCGATGAGCCAGTGCGCCGTCTCCTACTTCGAAGACGAGCACAGCGTCACGATCTGGTTCAGTGGGACTCCGATTTCAGCCGAGGAGGCAAAGACTTTCGAGCTCTCCGCGTATCCGCCCGATCACGACGCCAACGGAAAGCCCCGGACGATGCTTCACCTCTCCTTCTGTCCCGGAGGAGGAAAGTCCTCTCCCCGTCCCGAGGCGGTCACAAACGTCGAGCTCTGGATGAACCATGCGGACTCGCCCACACTCGGGCGTCAGTGGGTCATGAAACTTCCCAGGGACAAGGAGCTGAAGGTCGAGAGAGCATCGGGCGACCTCAAGTTAGGAGGAAAGCTCGACGGCCGCGTGACGGGGAGCAAGACGAGCGACGGACTCCCATACTCCTGGGAAATCGAATTCGACCTGCCGTTGCCGGCCAGGTCCGCCGCGGCGGGCGTGAGTTGCGGTGCTGAATGATTGAGGAATCCTCAAGGAGTTGTTCGTGAAACATTCTTCCTGGCCGCTCCTTCTCGCCGCCGTCTTGATCGCCCTCCTCGGTGCCTCGGATGCCCGCGGAGGACTGTCGCCGGAGGACCGAAAGCATCTGCTCTCGGGCAAGCTGACGGTCGCCCGCAAGACGTCGGAGCTTCCTCCGAAAGTGAAGGCAGCGTTCGCGACATTGGTGAAGCAGCCCGCGTTCAAGATGGCCGAACCGGAGCAGCCCTTTCAGGTCGGGGACGATATCGCGCCGGGGCCCCCTCTGCCGGTGAGGCGGCTCGTTTTTGCCGCGTTCGACGAGACCGCCTGCTTCGTTCACTACGAGAGGGGCGGCGTCGCGCATCTCTACTATGTCGTCGCCTTCGGCCTGGAGAAAGGGAAGGACCCGGTCTTCCGCTCGGGAACACGCGTGGACGGGAGATTCGAGGACCTCTCGACGCTTCGCGAAGCCGTCGCCGCGGGCAAGCTCCACGAGAACGTCGGCGATTTCTGGTGAGTCAGCGGGTATTCCGGGCCGCGGTCTCGTAGACGACGTCGGCCGGTAGTTTCGTCAAGACGAGCTCTCCTCCGGAAATGGAACTCTCCTTCCCGTTGACGGTCGCTCGGGCGCTCGGACCCGGGAGCGGCGGGCGGAGGACGAAGCCGCCCGGGGGAACCGCGAGGCCTGCGGCGATGTGGACTCGCAGGAGACCGGCGTCGCGCCGCATCGAGTAGGTCAGGGGGCCGTAGGGTGTCCGGAGCGCGCGAATGCCCACTCTCTGCCCGCCCTCGAGCCACTCCGACGGGATTCCGGCGGCGAGGACGAGTGAGTGGCCGCGCGGTCGTTCGTAGGCGAAGAGGTCCAGAAACGAGCGGATGAAGTCGGAGGCGACCCAGCCGTGCGGCATGTCGCCAATGAACCGCGGCTGCCGCGGATCGCGGCCGACGACCTCGGCCCACTGGTTCCATTCCGCGGGCCGGCGGCCGGCAAGAAAGAAGTCGAGCAGCGCCGGCACGCGGTCCCGCCATCCCAGGCGGACGAACGCGCCGATGTTGCGAAGCTCGTAAGGCGTGTAGTCCGTCCACGCTCGTCCGCCGCTCGACCGTTCTGCGAACTCCCGGCCGTATCGCTCGAAGGTGGCCTCGAGCTCTCGGCGCGGCAGCGAGCTCTGCAACCCCGCGGGGTCCAGGGCAACCGTCGTGGACGTCGGATCGAAGTCGGCGAGCTCGACCGAGCCGGGAATGTACTCGAGCTTCCGGTTGAGGACCACGGAGCGGATCGAGGTCTCGACATCTGCGGTGAACTCACCGGCGATCGCGGCAAAGCGCGCGTGCTCCTCGGACCGCCCGAGCGCCTGCGCCAGCTCGGCGGCCTCGGAGAGACCCGTTGCCGTCCAGAAGTCGTCCCAGTAGGAGTGCACCGGCTTTGCCGAGTAGCCTTCGTGGCTGATCGACTCGGGCAGGAGGCCGAAGAAAGGCAGCTTTTCCGGGGAACGGTATTCCGCCGTGCGCCTCTGCTGCCGCAGCCGCTCGATCCAGCCGACGGCGGCCTCGACGTGCGGGTAAAGACGCTCGAGCGCGGCCCGGTCGTGCGTGTACTGCCACAATTCATATATTGTATCGATGAGCTCGCCGTGGCTGTCGTTCTCGACGACCGGGTCGGATCCCCGCCGATCCACACAGCAGGGGACTCGCCCTTCCGGCGACTGAAAGCCCGCGAACCAGTCGGCATACTCCCGGACGATCTCCGGATGGCCGAGGCGCAGAAGAGCGCGCGAGATCATCGCTCCGTCGCGAATCCAGGAGCGGGCATAGGAGCGGGAGCCCGGTCTCAGGGCGGCCCCCTCGCGGTGGATCAGGATGTAGGCGAGGTTGGTCCTCATCGTACGCGCGAGAGGCCGGACCCGCGGCGGCAGATCGAAACCGACGCGATCCAGCCTTTCGCTCCAGGTCTTCGCGCTCTCTGACAGATGCCGCTCGAAGAGAAGGCGCGCCCGGCTTCGTGGCAGAGCCGGCGGAAGAGTCGCGGGCTCGGAAGCGGACGGAGAAATCTCGATCGAGACCTCGTCCGATCCTCGGGACGGGAGATCGAAGTCGAATTCGAGCGCCCCCCAGGCGAAGCCGGTCGAGTCCTGGACGCTCGCGGCGGCAGGCAGCGGGCCGCCCGCGAGCATCGCTTCCCAGGCGCCGGAATCGAATGAGGCCGCGCCCGCTTGGGAAGCCGCGACGAGCGGAATGACGCGCCTCTCCCCGTCGACGGTCAGCGAGCGGCCGTTCCAATCGAATCGATGAATCGGGGAGGCTCCGCCGGGACTGTTCAGGAACTGCGTCGGCGGATTCATCTGGAAGGGCCGGACCGCGAGGATCAGCCGGGTGCGCAATCGTCCGCTGCCCCCATTGACGATCCGGTAGCGGATCTGGAGAGCGACGTCCTTCTCCCTCGGAAGAGCCAGGACCGTCGTGGCCAGGGACACTTTCTCCAGGCGCCAGACGACGGTCGGGATGGGCAAGTCTCCCCGCTCCAGGGAATGGCGAATCGAGACGTCGCTCCATTTCTTGACCGAGCCTCCGAGGCAGAGGAGGGGCTCGACGGAGAAGCTCCCGTGCGCCGGCTCGACGGCTCCGTCCTCGCCGAACAGTGCCTTGGGAGTGAGACCGCTCTCGCCGACGACGGTCCAATAGGCCTGCTCTCCGGAGAAGGAGCGCGGGAAGCTGCCGCGAGGCGACTCGCGAGCGAGCGTCTGAAAGAAGGAATTGGGAGACGAGAACTCCGCGAGCGACCGGACGGTCACCTCCCGGATCCCGTAACCGGAGCCGCCCCCCGGCGCGAGAAGATGCAGCCGAACGAACCGGGCCTCGGACTCCGGCAGAAGGAGATCGCTCCTCTGCCCGCCCGCGCCCTCCACGGAGCGCGCGGTCTTCCAATCCCGGCCGTCCTCGGAGTCTTCGACGGCAAATCGCGCAGGCGTCCGGCCGGGCTCCCATCGGATCGTCAGGCCGCCGAACTCGCGCGGCTGCCCGAAATCGAGCGCGATCCAGGCGGGCGTTGCGTCGCCGCAGGTCCATGCGGTGGACACATCGCCGTCGATGGCGCGAGTAGGATCGCTTCCCGGATCCGAGCACGATGCCGTCGCGACGGGGCGCGGCGGAGGCTCGGACAGAGCCGGGACCTCACGCAGCGTCAGATCGTCGAGCTCGATCCAGCCCCTGCCTCCAGAGCCTGCCGTGATCGCGATTTCCAGAGCGGCGACATGGCGGATCTCGCCTCCGCCGGCGGGGCCCCAGGCAAAGGAGAAGTGGCGCTTCTTCAACCGCAGAGTGCGCCATTCGGCAGACGGCACGAAATTCTTCTGGACGGCCCACCAGACGTTTTCGCCGGAGGAATCGATGAGCTTGAACTCGAGGTCGTTGGCGAGAGCCTCGCCGCGCACCGCGTACGCGAACTCGTAGCGATCGGGCAAAGCGAGGGAGAGCGTCTTGCGCAAAGCGGCCCAGCCCGCCCGGCCATGAAAGTCGAAGTCGGCTCGCAAGGCCCGACCGTGCGACCCTTGCGCGCTCGAGAGCTTCAGATCCACGCCTTCCGAGGGAGCGGCGTGCCAGACGGAGATGTCCTCGAAGTCGTCGACGACGCGCGGGCGACCGGAGTCGGGACCCGCCGCCAGCAGAAGAAGGAGAGCCACGGCGGCCGCGCCGTCTCTCACTCTTTGACGCCTCCTAAGAGAATCCCTTCCACATACTGCTTCTGAAGGAGGAAGAACAGCAGCAGCACGGGCAGCACCGTCAGAACCGATCCCGCCATCATGAGCTCGGTGTCCTGCACATGCTCTCCCACCAGGATCGCGAGCGAGACGGGAAGCGTGTAGTGCGAGGAATCGGTCAGGACGATCAGGGGCCAGATGAAGTCGTTCCAGGTCGCCAGAAACGTCACGATGCCCAGTGTCGCCAGGACCGGCCGCAGCTGCGGCAGAATGATTCTTCGAAAGAGCGTCAACTCTCCCGCGCCGTCGAGTCTGGCCGCGTCGAGGAGATCGTCCGGGATCGCCTGCGCGAACTGACGGACCAGGAAAATCCCCAGGATGGTGGCGGACGCCGGAAGAATCACGCCGAGGTAATTGTTGACGAGCCCCATCGCGCGCAGCAGGAGGAAGAGAGGCAGCATGGCGACGGGCGTCGGGATGACCATCGCCGCCAGAAGCACGTTGAAGAGCCGGTCGCGGCCAGAGAAGCGGAGCTTCGCGAACGCATAGCCGGCCATCTCGTTCAAAAGCAGCGAGATGGCCGTCGTCGCCGTCGCGACCAGAAGGCTGTTGGCGAAGGCGCGACC
>JBKPDV010000249.1:0-23724 GCA_046728075.1 Acidobacteriota bacterium
TTGCTCGACGGCCTTCGCGTCCTCCTTTGGCGCATTCCGGGAAACAATGAACCATCGGTCGTGCCCGCCGAGGTCGACGGCGTGGACGACGAGCACCGCAGCGACCGCTGCGCGTGTCAGCCGCGGGCGCGCCGACGGCGCCGCTTGCAGCAGTCGGTTGAGCGCGAAACCGAAAGTGACCGCGAGCGCGAATTCACTGAGGTAGAGCAGTCGCGCCGGGCTCCGTAGGATCGTCCCCGGCAGAGCGGCCCGGAGCGGCGAGGAAAAGGGGAGCGCGAGGACCAGACCCGCACCGCCGAGCACGATCAGAAAGGCGATCGGCGCAGGCGGGCTACGGCGCCGCCACACCGTATAACCGGCCAGCAGTGCGGCCGCCACGAGCGGTAACCAACCCACGTAGCACACCGTGTCCCAGAAGATCGCCGGCTCTCCGCCGACGAACGGCCTTAAGGGTACGCGGGGAACGGCGTCGGGCCAGCCGTCCTTCCAGGGGCTCACGAACGCGGTGAGGCGTTCGTATGGGAAGGCGATGTCGTTGCTCGCGCGGTCGAGAGGCAGGATTCGGGTGCTGCGCGCGATGAGCCGGTAGGCGGGCCAGAGCACCAGGCCGTCGGCTCCCAGGCCGAGCGCGATCGCGGCGAGGGAATGCCGGCGTGCCGGACCTCGACCGCGAATGAGGGCGTATATTGCCGCAGCCACGAGCGCATAGAGCGGAAGCTGAGGGTGGCCGGCGAGTGCGACGGCAGCGCTGCCCGCCGCCAGCGCGAGGTACCTGCTCGGCCGAACGAGTCGCTCTTCTGGCGCGACCCCCCGCTCGACCAGCCAGAGCAGGAGCGGAAGTGCCGGGTAGGCCTCGAGGTAGGGCAAGTGACCCACCAGCACGCGGGCCGCGAAGTAGCCGGAACAGGCGAAGGTCCAGCCGGCGGCTGCCGCCGCTGTCGGCGCGAGCCCGATCCGCCGGCAAAAGAGATATGTGAAGAACGCGGCGAGCAGAGCTGCCAGGCTCACCCCGGCTCCATAAGCGAAGTACGGCTTGAACAACAGCAGCGGCAGCCGCGAGGGGATGAAAGGGAAACTCTGGATGTTGGACCAGAATGGCGTGCCCAGAAGCTCGCGTGGATACCATGCTGGCAAAGTCGACAAGGGCCCCAAGAGCGCCTCGCGGGCGAACGTCAGCCGGTGAACGTGCAGGTTCTGGAAGTCCTGCCCGGACAGGACCTGGCCACGGAGCAAGGAGGGCGGGCAGTAGAGAGCCAAAACGCCCGACATCATCAACAGGCAAGCCATCCACCTCCACGCGAATGGCCCTCGCGGCAGATGATCGTGTGCGACCACTGCGCTGTCTGTCAATTCTTCGTCACGTCCAGCTCTTTAGGCCGAAAGGGAGCGAGGAAGCGCATGCGGCGCTGCCACTCCAGCATCCGCCCGATGAGTGTGCCGAAGCGATTGGGAACGGAATCCGTCTCGAGGATGGTCTGCAACTCTGCCGGCGAATACCGCAGCCGGAGCGCAATCTCGGAGGCCATGCGCTCCGGGCTCGTCTCCTCTTCCGGAAGCGGCAGGAGGTCCATCTGGGGGCGGACTGCGGCGAAGAGGCGTTGCGCCATGCGGATTACACGGCTGGCCTCATCCGGGCCTGAAAAAGGAATCGAGGCGACCTCTTCGATCTGAGCCGTCCGGTAAGGATCGGCGGATGCCTCCCGCAAAACACGATAGCGAAAGCGGCCCTGCAGCACGATGTTGTAACGGCCGTCGGAAAGCTCCTCGGACTCGACGATCTCTCCGGCGCCCCCGACCGGGTAGATCGGCGGGAGTTCCGGCGTTGCGGCCCAGCCGGGCTTCATCATCGCCATGCCGATCACGCGGTCTCCTGCCAGGGCATCGGCGATCATTGCCCGGTAGCGCGGCTCGAAGATGTGCAGTGGCAAAAGAGTTTCCGGCAGCAGGACCACCTCCGGCAGGGGAAACAGCGGAATCCGGCGGCTCACTTGCTAACGCCCTTCACCTTTTGCCCTTCGCCTTTCGCCCCGCTTTTCGAGAGCTCGCCGACGTAAGCCACGACTTCTCGAATCTCCTCGTCGGTCAGTTTACCTTCGAACTTCGGCATGGGATCGTGGCCGCGGCGAACCTGCTGTTCGATGGAAGCCGGGGTACCGTCGCCTCGCCACTTTCCATCGATGAGGTTGGCGTACGGAAATCGCCCGGCCGTAATCGTGCGGCCGTCGCCGTTTCGGTTGTGGCAGGAGGCGCACTTCTCGACAAAAATACGGCGCCCCGCCACGAGCTCGCGATTGTTCGAGTCGACGACCGGAAGGGGGTCCCGGCGGCAAGTGGCGCACGCCGCGAGCAGAACTGCGGCGAGCAGACGACATCGGCCGGGCATGCGAGGCAGTTTAGCTTGCCCGCCGGCGCCGGCTTTGACGCTTAGGTAAGAGTAAGGGTGTGACAACGGATTGGAACCGCCGGCGCTCGCCTGATACCTTCTCTACGTGGCGGATCCCATCCAGAAGCTGCCCGAGAACGCCGCGGGGAAGTACTACGTCGACGCACAGTGCATCGACTGCGATGTCTGCCGCGTGACGGCGCCGGGCAACTTCCAACGAAGCGACACGAAAGGGTACTCCTATGTCTTCCGCCAGCCCGCCGACGCCGAGGAGGACGCGCAGTGCCAGGAGGCGATGGACTGTTGCCCTGTGGAGGCGATCGGGAGTGATGGAGAAATCGGTAGTCAGTAGTCGGTAGTCGGTAGTGAAGAAGTCTTTAGTAACCTACCGACTACCGACTATCGACTACCGACCGGCGATTGCGGCGACAGACGTCCCAAGTCACGGAAGTACTCAATCGTCCTCAGCAAGCCGTCTTCGAGCTTCACCCTCGGCTCCCATCCCAGAATCGTCTTCGCCCTCGTGATGTCCGGTTGCCTCACCTTCGGGTCGTCGACCGGGAGCGGCTTGAAGACGATCTCGGACCTGGTTCCCGTCAGCTTCTGGATGGTCCGGGCGAATTCGAGAACGGTCAATTCCGCTGGATTGCCGATGTTGACGGGATCCGTCTCGCTCGAGAGCAGCAGCCGGTAAATCCCGTCGATCAGATCCGAGACGTAACAGAACGAGCGCGTCTGCGAGCCGTCGCCGAAGACCGTCATCGGCTGCCCCGCGAGCGCCTGGCCGATCAGTGCCGGCACGACGCGGCCGTCGCGAGGGCGCATCCTCTCCCCATAGGTATTGAAGATGCGGACGATGCGCGTGTCCACGGCATGGGCGCGGTGGTAGGCCATCGTGATCGCCTCGGCGAAACGCTTCGCCTCGTCGTACACGCCCCGCGGTCCGATCGGATTGACGTTGCCCCAATAGGTCTCCGGCTGCGGGTGAACCTGAGGGTCGCCGTAGACCTCGGAAGTCGAGGCCAGCAGGAATCGCGCTTTGGTCGCGAGCGCGAGCCCGAGAGCGTTATGCGAGCCGAGGGAACCGACCTTGAGCGTCTGAATCGGCAGCTCCAGGTAGTCGATGGGCGATGCGGGAGACGCGAAGTGGAGAACCGCGTCCAGAGACCCGTCCCATTGGATGTAACGCGTGACGTTGTGTTGGACCAAGCGAAACCGCGGTTCCTTCTCCAGATGGGCGATGTTCCGGAGGTTGCCGGTCAGCAGGTTGTCCATGCCGACCACGTCATGGCCCTCGAGCAGGAGCCGGTCACAGAGGTGGCTGCCCAGGAATCCCGCGGCGCCGGTGACGAGGACCTTCACGCGCGGTTCCCGTGCGTGAGAGTCCGGATTTGTGATTTGCGATTTGTGATTGGTGATTGAGGAAATTCCGAGAAGCTTCCCGTATTCAAATCACAAATCACAAATCACCCATCACAAATCTCACGGCCTTCCCACGCTCGTGTACTTCCATCCCGCGGCTCGGATCTCCGTCGGGTCGTAGACGTTGCGCAGGTCGACCATCGTGCGTGAGGTCAGAGCGGCGCCCAGTTTCTCCAGGTCGAGGGCGCGGAACTCGTTCCACTCCGTCGCCAGCACCAGAAAGTCTGCTCCCGCCGCGCAGTCGTACGCGTCTCTGGCATAGGTCAGATTCGGGAAGACGGAGCGCGTATTCTCCATGGCCGCGGGATCGAAGGCGCGCACGGTTGCTCCGGCGGCGAGCAGATCGGCGACGACCGCGAGGGCCGGAGACTCGCGAATGTCGTCGGTCTCGGGTTTGAAGGAGAGGCCGAGCACGGCGGCCGTCCGTCCGGCAATCTCGCCGACCGCCTTTCGAATCTTTTCGATCATCCGCGCTTTGATTGCGGCGTTGACCCGGATCGTGGCTTCGATCAGCTCGAAGTGGTGGCCGTACTGTTTGGCGAGCTCCGCCGCGGCGGCCGTGTCTTTCGGAAAGCAGGAGCCGCCGAATCCGGGTCCGGGAAGCAGGAATCGCGGCCCGATGCGGGGATCGAGTCCCATGCCGGTCGCCACCGCCTCGACGTCGGCCTCCATCAGCTCGCAGAGGCGGGCGACCTCGTTGATGAAGGAGATCTTCACGGCCAGAAAGCCGTTGGACGCGTACTTGATCAATTCCGCCGACGCGACGTCGGTGATGACGAATGGAGTTTCGCGCAAAAAGAGGGGCTTGTAGATCTCCTTCATGACCTCGATCGCGCGGGCGTCGGAGGCGCCGATCACGATGCGATCGGGTTCGAGGAAGTCCCCCACGGCCGACCCCTCGCGCAAGAACTCGGGATTGGAGACGACGGAGAAGGGGTGCTTGCCGTTTTTCTCCCGGAGAATCTGCTCGATCATTTTTCCCGTGCCCGTCGGAACGGTGGACTTGGTCACGACCACCTTGTACCCATTCATGTGGAGCGCCACCGCTTCGGCCACCTGTCGCACGAAGGTCAAGTCGGGAGAGCCGTCCGGGTTGGGAGGGGTGCCAACCGCGATGAAGATCGCGACCGAGCTTTCGATCCCGGCCTTCAGGTCCGTGGTGAAGCGCAACCGCCCCTTGCGCTCGTTGCGCGAGACGAGCTCCTCGAGCCCCGGCTCGTAGATCGGGATCACCCCACGCCCCAGGGCGTCGACCTTCGCCTTGTCCTTGTCGACGCAAATCACGTTCATGCCCAGATCCGCCAGTCCCGCTCCGGTCACGAGACCGACGTAACCCGTCCCGACCATGCAGATGTTCATAGGTGTGAGTTTTCAGTTGTCAGTTTTCAGTTGTCAGTTCAATTCTGAGCCATCGGCTCCGAACGGAGAACTGAGAACTGATCACTGATGACTCGTCTTCTGCTTCCGGTACCAATCCACACTCCTCTTGAGACCTTCCTCCAGCGGCACGCGGGCGCGGAAGTGTAAAAGCTTAGCGGCCTTTTCGACAGAGGCAAACGTGACCGGAACGTCTCCGGGCTGGTTCTGCTGGCGGTCGAGAATCGCGGGCTTGCCGACCGCCTTCTCGATCGCGGTGACGAGTTGCGACAGTGTGACCGGATGGGCTCCGCCGAGGTTGACGATCTCGAAGCCGGACGGAACGCTCAAAGCGGCCTCGACACCATCGGCAATGTCGTCGATGTACGTGTAGTCGCGCCGCGATCCCCCGTCGCCGTAGAAGGGGATGGGAGCGCCCGTGTCGATCGATCGAATGAACTTCGCGATAGCCATTTCGGGCCGCTGGCGGGGGCCGTAGACCGTAAAGAAGCGCAGGCAGGTCGCGGCCAGGCCATGAAGGTGATGGGCGGTGTAGACGTGCAGCTCGCCCGCCCGCTTGGTCGCCGCATAAGGGGAGATCGGCCTCTCGATCGGGTCGTCCTCGGAAAACGGAAGCTTGGAGTTCACCCCGTAGACCGAGGATGAGGACGCGAACAGGAATCTGGGGGCTCCGTGAGCCACGGCCGCCTCCAGCAGATGGAGAGTGCCGACCACATTGACTTCTTCATAGAGAACCGGAAGAGCCAGCGAAGGGCGGACCCCGGCGCGGGCTGCCAGGTGGAACACGGCGTCGAATTTCTCCTCCGCGAAGAGACGGAAGACCAGCGGCCGGTCGCGGATATCCCCTTCCACGAGTCGAAAGCCCGGAGCGCGCAGGTGGGTCTCCACATTCGCTCGCTTGAGGCCCGGGTCATAGAAGTCGTTGAAGTCGTCGAGGACAACGACCCTATCGCCTCGCGCCAGGCGCCGGTCGACCAGATGGGAGCCGATGAACCCGGCCCCTCCCGTCACGAGGACTTTCACTCGGCTCGCCGCCGGAGTCGGGCCTCGCCCGTCCAGGACCCGGCACCCAGCGTTCCGCCCGGGGCCCTCATCGGGGCGAGGGCGGCGTCAGGGTCGGAGTGGGCGTGCTCGGGGGCCCCTCGACCGAGCCGTCGGCCGGAAGGCCCGCCTTGGCCCGCTCCTCGTCATACTCCTTCTTGATGCCGGCGTGCTGCCGGTTTTTGATCAACCAGCGCAACATCTTCGATTCGTCGATCCCCACGACGAGCCGGTTGGCCGCGTCGAAGACCGAGGGATCGTTGATGAGCTTGCCGGCCGTGCCCTGCCCTCCGTCGAGCTTGCGGCCGATAGACTCGAGATGCTGCGAGAAACGGCGCAGGTTGCCGGTGAACTCCTTGCCGAACTTCTCGTCGCGCAGCAAGATCGGAATTGTGCCGCTTCCCTTCTCGAGATCCTTTGTGATCGCGGCCAGCGAGACCGCCGCCTGAGAAAGATTGTCGACGAGCTGATAGACCTTTTTCTTCCCCTCCGGATCGCCGAGCAGCGCCGGGATCGCCCCCGTGTTGCTGCGCATCTGCTCGTCGACTCTGCCGAAGACGCTCTGCACCGAGTGGATCGCGCTGCGCAGAGCGTCTCCCGTCTCGCGGCCGTACTTTTTGTCGATCAGAAGCCTTCCGACCAGGCCGTGACCCTCCTGCACGCTTCGCAGGATGCCATTTAAGGAGGTCAACGTGGCGTTCAAGTTGTTGCCCAGGCGCTCGCTCTCCGGGCCCTCGCTCGTGATCGCTCCGAGAAAACCTTTCCCCTCTTCGGTGCGGCCCAGGATGTTCTTCAACGAACGGGCGATCGCGCCAAGGTCCGTCAAGAGATCGCCGCTCCCTTCCAACAGCTTCTCGATTCCCGCTCCCGGCGCGGCCTTGATCTGCCCGCCGACCTCGATCACGGGCTCGGTCACGCTCCCGCCTTCCAGGTCGATGTACTTGTCGCCGAGGAGCCCGATCGTCTTGATCGAGGCTCGGGTTCCCGCCCGAAGTCGCGACTGCAGCCTGCGGTCGACGTCATAGACGACCTCGACGCTACGGTCGGCAGGATCCGGAGAAAGCTTGACCTCGAGCACGTTGCCGACGGTCACTCCGTTCAACCGGACCGGATTGCCGGCCACGAGCCCCGCGGCGGAATCGAACCGGGTCTCGTAGGGGAGCTTCTTGCGGAAGAGGTTCGCCCGGCGGCCCACCATGAAAATGCCCGCCATGACCGCGACCAGTCCGACTAAGACGACGATCCCGACGCGAAAACGGCGTCCGACCTGTGGCTCGCCGATCAAGGCTCGCTCCGCTCGCCCGGGACTCGGGACTCGGGACTCGGGACTCGAAAGAGGATATTCATCGGCACTATCCGTTCAATCACAAATCACAAATCACAAATTACAAATCGCAAATCTTCCCTAATTCTCTCTCACCGCCGGAAACGTGCCCGTGCCGCAGGGGAAGCCCATCGAGCGGAAGTAGTCCTGCAGGACCGGATGGCCGCCGCGGGAGGCTTCTTCGAAACTCCCGATGAACTGAAAGCGGCCTTGATGAAGGAAGGCGAGCCGGCTGGAAACAGTCCGCGCGGTCACGATGTCGTGGGTCACGACAACAGACGTCGTCTGCATCCGGACATTGATGTCCACGATCAACTGCGCAATTTTCTCCGAGGTCAAGGGATCCAATCCGGTCGTGGGCTCGTCGTAGAGGATGATCTCCGGCTCGAGCGCGATCGAGCGGGCGAGCGCCACGCGTTTGCGCATTCCGCCGGAGAGCTCCGAGGGCATCTTCCTCTGCGTGCCCGGCAGCCCGACCATCTGGAGCTTCTCGGCGACGAGCTCGGGGATCGCCTCCTCGGGCGTCGTTCCGTGCTCCCGGACGGGGAACGCGATGTTCTCCTCGACGTTCATCGAGTCAAAGAGCGCTCCTCCCTGAAACAGCATCGCGACGCGGCGCCGCACCGGCGCCATTTGTTCCTCGGAGAGCGGCACGATCGACTCGCCGAAGACAACGACATCCCCGTCGTCAGGTTTCGTCAATCCATTGATGTGGCGCAAGGCGACGCTCTTGCCGGTTCCGGACGGGCCCAGGATGCAGAGGACCTCGCCGCGGAGGATCTGGAGGTTGACCCCGGCGAGCACCTCGCGGTTGGAGTAGCGCTTCCAGACCTCCCGGAACTCGACGATCGGCTCCCCGCGCGCGCCCGGGTTCGGTTCCCGGTCCTGGGCGTGGGCGCTCATAACGCGAGGAAGAGCTTGGTCAGGAAGAAATCGGAGACCAGGATAGAGATCGAAGCGAGCACGACCGTCCGGGTCGTGGCGAGACCGACCGCGGCCGCGCCTCCCTGAACGCGCAGGCCGTTGGCGCATCCGATCAGCGCGATCTCGAAACCGAAGAAGAACGTCTTGCCGAGGCCGCTTCCGATGTCGGAGATCTGGAGCTGGTTCCAGATGCTGGTCAGGTAGTCCTGCATGGTCATCTGCAGCTCCACGATCGCGATCCCGAGGCCGCCCAGAATGCCGAGCACGTCGGCCAGCGCGGTCAAGACCGGCAACATGAGGATCGTGGCGAGCGCGCGGGGAATGACCAGCCGCCGCACCGGCGAAATGGCCATCGAGCGCAGCGCGTCGACCTGTTCGGTCACGACCATGGACCCGATCTCCGCCGTGATGCCGGACCCGACTCGGCCGGCGACCATCAAGGCCGTCAGGACGGGTCCGAGCTCGCGGACGAGGGAGAGAGAGACGACGCGGCCGACGAACAGCTTGCCGCCAAAAGCGGCCAGTGAGTAGGCGGTCTGCAGGGCCAGGACCATCCCGGTGAAGAGCGCGGTGATCCCGGTGATCGAAACGGACTTGACCCCGATCTCGTCCATCTGGTGAAGCACCTCGGTGCTGTAGAAAGGACGCGTCACGCTTCCGGTCACGATTTGTCCCGCCAGCTGAGCCAGGTCTCCCAGGTACTCGATGGCAGCCTGCCCCTTCCGGCCGAAACGGTCGACGAACCGCAGCCACCGGATGTTCCGGTAGAAGACGGTGGTGGCGGATTCGTGAGGGGCGACCATGAGCCGCGAATTCTATCAACGCAGCGAGAACCAGCGGGAACGCAGCGAGAACGCCGGGAAGTGAAGTGCGAAGTACGAACGAAAAGCGAAGCCGTCGAAACTTGACCCTTCGGACTTCACTTCTGACTTCTCGCTGCGTTCCCGGCGTTCTCGCTGCGTTCCTACCGCTACGTCATAACATCCCACCCCGATGCATCTCCTGCGCTCCCTGGCCGTCTGGCTCGGCATCGCGGCCGCCACGGCCGCATTCGGCGTTCCGGCCATCTTCGCCGCGTTCCTGCCGCCGCGGGGCGACTGGTTCCTCCTTTTTGCCCGCGGCTGGGCCCGAACCATCCTCGCGTTCTCCGGGATCTCGGTGCGCGTCCTGCACGGGGATCGCTTCCACTCCGGAAAGAGCGTCGTCGTGGTCTCCAACCACGAAAGCTTTGCGGACATCCTCGTGTTGCTGGCGCGCCTGCCGATGCAGACGCGGTTTCTTGCCAAGCGGGGGGTCTTTCGGGTCCCGATCCTCGGCTGGTCGATCCGTGCGGCCGGTTTCGTGCCGGTCGACCGGGGAGATCGGGTGGCGAGCCTCGCGACAGTCGAGACGGCGCTCGCCCGGCTCCAGAAGGGCCGCTCGCTCGTCGTCTTTCCCGAGGAGACACGTACGCGGACGGGTGAGCTGCTTGCCTTCAAGAAAGGGGCCGCGCTCCTCGCATTGCGATCGGGGCTTCCGATTCAGCCGATCGGGATCGCGGGGACCCGCCGGATCCTCCCTCGGGGAACCTGGAACATGAAGCCCGGCCATGTCGTCGTCGCGATCGGCGAGCCTATCGCCGTCGAGGGACGATCGGTGAAGGATCGCGGAGAGGTGACCAGGCTCGTGAGGGAGAGTGTGGCGCAGTTGCGGGAAGAGGCGGCGCAGGAGCTTGAAGCTCTCAGCTCACAGCTTTCAGCCAGCTGATCCGAAGAGCGAGCTCCGTCTGAAAAAGCTGAGAGCTGAAAGCTGAAAGCTGACAGCTGATATTCTTCGAAGCGAAGACGTATGTCCGCAACCACGGAACTGACAGAAGAAAAAGTCCTCGAGGCTCTCCGGAGCGTCAAGTTCCCCGGCCTTTCGCGGGACATCGTGTCCTTCGGGTTCATCAAGGACCTGACCGTCGGCGGGGGCAACGTCTCGTTCCGCCTCGAGATCATCACCGAGTCGCCCCGGGCGGCGGAGGAGATCAAGCGCGACGCGACGGAGAAGCTGCGCTCCTTGCCCGGCGTCTCGGCCGTTACCATCCGGCTCGACGTCCAGCAGCCCGGACCGATGCCGCCACGCGGCGCGGCCGGGGTACCGCCAGCCTCCCCCTCGATCCTGCAGGACGTCCGCTTCAAGATCGCGGTCGCCTCGGGAAAAGGGGGCGTGGGTAAGTCGACCGTCGCCGCGAATCTGGCGCTCGCCCTGCAGCGGCTCGGGCAAGGCGTCGGGCTGATGGATTCCGACATCTACGGCCCCTCGCAGCAGATGATGATGGGAATCGACGAGAAGCCGTTCGTCAACCCGGAGAACCAGATCGTTCCGATCGAGCGCTACGGGGTGAAGGTCATGTCGTTGGGTTTCCTGATGGACGTCGACCAGCCGGTCATCTGGCGCGGCCCCATGGTCATGAAGGCGGTCGAGCAGTTCCTTCAGGACGTGGCCTGGGGCCGACTCGATTACCTCATCATCGACCTGCCGCCGGGCACCGGCGACGCGCAGCTGACCTTGACCCAGAAGATCCATCTCTCCGGGGCGGTCATCGTCACCACTCCTCAGGACGTCTCGTTGATCGACGCTCGCAAAGGGCTCGCGATGTTCCAGAAGGTCAATGTTCCGGTCCTCGGGATCATCGAGAACATGTCTTACTTCATCTGCCCTCAGTGTGGACACCGCGAGGAGATCTTCAAGCATGGCGGCGGGAAGAAGACGGCGGAGCTCTTGAAGGTGCCGTTTCTCGGAGAGATTCCGCTCGATCCCAAGGTCGCGCTCGGCGGGGACTCGGGGCACCCGATCGTCGCCGGAGATCCCGATGGCACCGTCACGCGAGCCTACCTTTCGATTGCCGAGGCGATCGCCGGAAGGCTCGAGGGCAAGCCCAATTGAGTCCGAAGTCCTAAGTCCTAAGTCCCGAGTCGATCGAGGAAAGAGTCGCTCTATGACTTCGGACTTCGGACTTCGCACTTAGGACTTGGCGAAACGCGCAATGCCCGCGAAGATCGAAATCGTCAAATCCGACATCACCGGCCTGCGCGTCGATGCGATCGTCAACGCGGCCAACGAGGCGCTGCAGCTGGGCTCCGGCGTGGCCGGCGCCATCCGCACTCGCGGCGGTCCGACCATTCAGGAGGAGTGCGACCGAATCGGCCATTGCGATACGGGGGAAGCCGTCGCGACGGGCGGGGGGAATCTGCCGGCGCGGTGGGTGATCCACGCCGTCGGTCCGGTCTGGCGCGGAGGAGAGTTTGGTGAGGAGATGCAGCTCGCCTCGGCGGTGCTCGCCGCTCTGAAACGAGCCGAGGAGGTCGGCGCGCGATCCATTGCGCTGCCGGCGATATCGGCAGGTACCTACGGCTTTCCGTTGGAGAAGGCGGCCGAGATATCGGTGGCCGCCGCCCGGGCCTTCGCCGGCAAGGCGGCGAAGGTGGAACGCATTGTCTTCGCCCTTTTCGATGACACCACTTTCCGGGCCTTTCAAAACGCCGCCGGCCAGAGCTGATAACCGGGAGCGAGGAGCGGACAGCAGACAGCCCAAGAAGACGAAGCTTCTTTTGTATGATCGGGCGCCGTGGCGCCCGGTCTTCCCCTTCTCCTTTCACTCTTCGCGCTTTTCTTTCCGCCGGGACCGATTCCTCCGGCCGAGATCCCTCGCCTCCAGACGGAGAAAAACGTCGGGCTCGCGGCGCTCGAGGAGGGGAATCTCGCGGAGGCCCAACGTCGCTTCGAAGCATTGCGGCGGCTGGCGCCGCAGGAACCGCTCGGGTGGGCCGACGGGGCCGTCGTGGCGATGCGGGAAAAGAACCTGGCTGGGGCGAAGACCCTGCTCGCGCAGGCGCTCCGACTGGCGCCCGGCGACGCGCACGTCCTCGCTTTGCAGTCCACGCTGGAGGAGCTGGAGGGAAACTTCCCGGCCGCCGTCGAAGCCGCCGAAAAGGCGGCCGCGGCGAGTCCGAGAGACCTCGTCTCGAGATGGGCCGCCGCGCGGGTCCTGTCCGAGAAGATCGCCAATGGACAGCCGCGCGCATTGGGCCTGCTCTCCGCGGCGCTCCAGTCGGCGCCGGCGAACCTGTTCCTCCTGGCCCGCCTCTTCGAGCTGGAGCTGCAAAGCGCGGGCGCGGATCGCTCCAAAGCCGCCGCGGCCTTCGAGAAGCTCGAACGGGCGCTCGAGGCCGAGACGCGGTCCGATGCGAAGGTCGCGAGATATCTCGCCGAGACGAAGTCGGCCCTCGATTCGGGCGATGCCGCGGCCGCCTCACTCAAGTTTCGAATCGTCGAGAACCTCCTGCGCGTCTTGCCGCGCTACCAGCAGGCGAGGCGGGATGTGGATCCGGCGGTCGTCGGCTTGCCGCTGGAGGATTGGTCTCCTCTCCTTGCCGCAGCCGTCCGTGCGCATCCCCGCGGCGTCCCCGTGCGCTTCGTCGAACGGTCGACACCCGGCCTCGGAGCGCTCGAGAGAGTCTCCGCTGTTCGCGCGGGAGGCCGCGACGGCCGCGATCTGGTGTTTGCAGGGGAGTCCGGCGTCGCCGTGGCTTTGTCGCGCGACAGTTATCGAACGGGGCCGCCGCTGCCGGGCTCGATCGCGCGCGACGTGGCCGTTGCCGACGTGGCGGGCTCCGGACAGCTCGATCTCATCACTCCCAATGGACTCTGGATCGGCGGCCGCGAGTCACGGAAAGTCCCGTTTTCCGGAGGCGAGCATGTTCTGCCTTTCGACTACGACAACGACGGAGATCTCGACCTCTACGTGACGAGCCCCTCCGGCGACCGCCTCTGGCGCAACAATCTCGACGGCACGTGGACCGATGTGACCGCGGCGGCGCTGCCGCAGGGCGTCGCCTCGGGCGCGGTCTGTGCGGCGGACTTCGACCGGGACGGAGACGTCGATCTCGTTCTGGGCCGGGCGTCGGGCGGGCTCCTCCTGCTCGACAATTTGCGCGGCGGACGCTTCGCCGAGCGGGAGGCGGGGCTGCCGAAAACCGGCGCGTTTCGGGGCGTCGCCGCGGCGGACGTGAACGGCGACGGGCGGCCCGACCTCGTCTGGACGACGCCGACGTCTGCGTTCGTGGCGCTCAACCGCGGAGACGGCACGTTTTTGCCGGCGCGCGAGATCGCCGCGGGAGGAGACCCGCTCCTCTTCGACTTCGACAACGACGGGGCGCTCGACCTGTTTCTCGCGTCGCCCAAGGGCTCCTCCCTCTGGCGCAACGACGGCGCCGGCAACTTTCAGCGCGTCGAAGGAGCGTTTCCTCCGGCGATCGCCGCCGAGTCCGTGGACTTCGATGGCGACGGGGACCTCGACCTCGCGCTGGTGACTCCGGAAGGCAAGGCGCTCCTGCTCGAGAATCTGGGGGGCAATGCGAACGGCTGGATCGACGTCGCGCTCGAGGGGTTGCCGACGGGCTCCGCGAAGGTCAACCGCTTCGGCTACGGCTCGGAGGTGGAGATCAAGGCCGGGCAGCTCTATGCCTTCCGGACCGTGTCGCGGCCGGTCACCCACGTCGGCGTGGGCCCGGCGCGAAAAGCGGACGTCCTGCGGGTGATCTGGACGAACGGGATTCCTCAGAACAAGCTCTCTCCGCCGGTTCAGACGCTCGTCACCGAGGTGCAGCAGCTGAAGGGTTCCTGCCCCTTTCTCTATGCCTTCGATGGGCGTCGCTGGAGCTTCGTGACCGACGCTCTGGGCCGCGCGCCGGCGGGCCTCCTCTATGACGGCGTCCACCAGGCGCCGGCCGACACGCGGGAGTGGCTCCTCGTTCCAGGAGAAAAGCTGGCGCCGGGGCCGGACGGAAGGCTGCTCCTGGACTTTACCGAGGAGCTCTGGGAGACCGCCTATTTCGATCTGGCGGAGCTGGAAGCCGTCGATCACCCGAAGGGGACGCAGATCGTCCCCAACGAGAAGATGGTGCCGCCCCCGTTTCCGGAAAAGAGGCTCTTCACGATCTCTCACCCGTTCACGCCGCGCGCGACCGACGAGCGCGGGCGGGACCGGACGCAAGAGATCGCCCGGGAAGACGGGACATTTCTGGCCGGCTTCGCTCCCACGCGGTACCAGGGAATCGTCGAGCCGCACGACCTGATCCTGCAGATGCCCGAGGCACGCTCGGGAAAGCGCGTGATGCTCTTTCTGACAGGTTGGATCTGCTACGCCGATACGTCGATCAACGTCTCCCTCTCGCAGGGCGCGAGGCCGGAGAAGCCGTCAGGCCCGACCCTCGAGGTCCCCGACGGCCAGGGAGGCTGGCGGGTTGCCATGCCTTCGATGGGCTATCCCGCGGGCAAGACCAAGACGATGCCGGTCGACTTGACGGGGCTCCTCGATCCCGCCGATCCGCGGGTGCGGATCCGGACGAACCTTGCGATCGCCTGGGACCGGATCTGTTACACGGTCGGAGAAGAGCCCGCTCCGATCCGACGAGCGCGCGTGCCGCTCTCCGCCGCCCGCCTCTTCGTTCGCGGCTTCTCGCGCATGACACGGGATTTCCCGGACGGGCCGCAGGTCTTCGTCCACGAGGACGTCGACACTTCGCCGCGGTGGGCTGACATGGAGGGTCTCTACACGCGCCTGGGCGACGTGCGGGATCTTCTTCAGTCCGCCGACGACCGTTACGTCGTGATGAAAGGGGGAGACGCGGTGCGCCTGGAGTTCGACGGCTCGGCTCTGCCGCCTCCGCCCGCCGGCTGGGTCCGAGACTGGATCGTGACCCTGGACGGGTGGGACAAGGACGCGGACAAGAACACCGTGGCCGGCCAGACCGTCGAGCCGCTTCCGTTTCACGGCATGGCCGACGCCCGCTACGGCGATCCCTCGCAGAGCTATCCCGAAGACAGCGCGCACCGCCGGTTTCGGGAGGAGTACCTGACTCGCCGCGGGGGGCCGGAGGAGTTCGTCGACGCGTTGCGGCAATCAGTCCGACTGAGGACCGAGGACTGAGGACCGAGGACTGAGGACTGAGGACTCAACGTGCAACAGCCTCAATATCCCTTTCGTGGCGGTCGCCTCTCGAGTCCGCAGTCAGTCCGCAGTCCTCAGTCACGAAATACAATATATGTATTGTTAGTTGTCTTTGCGGCCATCGCGTGCACCGCTCTGGCCACCACTCGTGTCGGCAGCCCCGGCGTCTTCCGCGACATCACGCGCAGCTCGGGCATCCAGTTCCGGCTCAAGTCGGATCTGAGGCGCCTGAAGATGATCCCGACGATGAATGGCGGGTGCGCATTCGGGGACTACGACGACGACGGCCTGCCGGACCTCTACGTCGTCAACTCGGTCCCGCGCTGGGGCAAGCCGAACACGGGCAACTGCGGAAGGCTCTACAAGAACCTCGGAGGACGAAAGTTCGAGGACGTGACGGCGAAGGCGGGCCTCCATGCCTGCGGGGTGGGCATGGGCGCGTTCTGGGTCGACCTGGACGGAGACGGCCGGCTCGATCTCTATCTGACCAACGTGGGCGGCAACGTCGTCTACTGGAACAAGGGAGATGGGACCTTCGAGGAGGGTAAGAACACCGGGCTCGAAGACGGCCTCTTCTCCGTCGGAGCGGGCTTTCTCGACTACGACGGAGACGGCCGGGTCGATGTCGTGGTTGCGAACTATCTCGATTCGTCGCCCGAGTGGGAGGCGAAGCAGCCGCAGTTCGAGCTCCGCGTGCCGGAGGACTACGTGGGTCAGCCTTCGCACCTTTTCCACAACGAAGGCAATCGCCACTTCACTGACGTGACGAAGCAGTCCGGCCTGGCGATGGACCCGCGGCAGACGAAGACGCTCGGCGTGGCGGTGCTCGACTACGACGGCGACGGCCGGCCCGATCTCTACTTCGTCAACGACCGCGCGCGCAACCGCCTCTTTCACAACGGCGGCGACGGGACCTTCGAGGAAGTCACGGACGAAACGGGCGCCGGCGCTCTGGGCGACCAGCCGCGCGCCGGGATGGGAGTCGCCGTCGGCGACCCCTTCGGAGACGGGAGGCCGTCGCTCTTCGTCACGAACTTCGGCGGCGAGCCCAACAGCTTCTATCGCAACATCCAGGGCACGCTCTTCGAGGATGCGGGCGTCTCGACCGGGACCGCGGCCGTCGGCATGCCGTACGTTCGGTGGGGAACGAACTTCGCGGACTTCGACAACGACGGCTGGCCGGACCTCTACGCGGTCGGCGGACATCTCGCGCCAGGCATCGTGAGGATGATCGGACACTTCAAGAGCGGAAAGGCCCAGTACGTCGCGGCGGGAGATCACGCCTTCGCGCAGAAGACCGTCCTGCTCCATAACACCGGCCATGGCCGCTTTGAGGAATGGCTGGATTCGGGCGACCTCGCGGAGATCCGAATGTCCGGAAGGGGAAGCGCCGTGGCCGACATCGACAACGACGGAGATCTGGATCTCTTCGTCGTGGACCTCGCGGGTCCGTCGCGCCTCTTCGAGAACGTCGTGGGCAGCCGCAACTCCTGGATCCGGATCGAGCCGCGAATCGGACCGGACCGCCGCACAATCCTGGGCACCAAGGTGCGCGTCACCGCGGCCGACCACACCCAGACGAAGGAGTTCGCCGTATCGCCCTCCTACGCTTCCGGCACTCTGACGGACCTCCACTTCGGTCTGGGAAGCGCTGAGAGAGCCGACCGCGTCGAGGTCATCTGGCCGGGCGGAAAGACTCAGGTCTTCGAAAACGTCGCCGCCCGAAAGATCTACGAAGTTCGGCCTGGAGAAGCGCTCGGACTGCGGGAGGTCGCAAGCGCGGCGGCGGTGACTCGTTGACACCGTGACCGCCGCTTTCCATGGCGGCTCGAGACACTCTCTGTCCGGCGTGTCTCCC
The DNA here is from genome assembly GCA_046728075.1 of Acidobacteriota bacterium. Taxonomy (GTDB): domain Bacteria; phylum Acidobacteriota; class Thermoanaerobaculia; order UBA5066; family Gp7-AA6; genus JBKPDV01. The sequence goes on from JBKPDV010000249.1 coordinate 17,306, forward strand.
GGTCCGCCTGCCAAATCAACCGCTGGTCGCGGGTGATTGGGTTCGCGAGTCAGAGCAATAACAATATATATATTGTCCCCCTTGACGGCCGTAAGGGAAGTCCCGAGTCGCTCAACTGGAGAGCCCGCCTGGGTGCAAAACGGCCGAGGTTTGGGATGGAATGAGGGTGTCGCCCGCCCGCCCGGATCCACGGCGTGTTTTTTGCAGCTGTACGGTCAAAACCGTGAAATCCGCAGGATTGGCTGAAGCAGTGACACAGATTGGTCCTCGCGAAGCGGCCAAAGTGCTGATCGTCGACGACGACTTCGCCCTTCGGGACGCCCTCTGTGCGGCGCTGGAGGGGGAGGGTTTTGCCGTCGCGGCGGTGTCCAACGGGCAGGAGGCCCTCGACTACCTGCGCGGCGGGGCCCGGCCGAGTCTGGTACTGCTGGATCTGATGATGCCGGTCATGAACGGCTGGGAGTTCCGGGCGCAACAGCGCCAGGATCCGGAGCTGGCCGACATCCCGGTCGTTGTGCTCTCCGCCTTCGCGCGCTCCGGCGATGAGGAGCTGCGGGGGATCGGACAGTTTCTTCGAAAGCCTTTCCAGCTCGCCGACCTGCTCGCCGCGGTCCGCGCCTACTGCTAGGCGGGTCCGGGACCCTCCTGCCTCCAGGAGCGCGGCGACCGTCGTCCGCGACGCGAAGGGTCGGGGCGTCAAGATGGTGGGCGTGGTCCAGGACCTGACCGAAGGCAGATAGCTGGAGGAACAGCTGCGGCGGCGCAGCATGTTGCCGAGGTTCGCGACAAGCCGGTTCAAGTCCACCATACGCGGAGGGATGGAGGAGTCGACAGTCGGTGATCGTTAAGTCGATGGTCGATAGTCGGTAGTCAGTAGTCAGTAGTCGACAGTCGACAGGGAAGAGCCGCTATTTTCCGGGCGCTGTTCCTTTGGTCCCGACGCCGGCTCCTTCGATCAGCGTCAGTCGGCTGCCGCCGGGAATGTCTCGAAGCGTCTGGGTCGAGCCGTCGGGCCAGCGGATTTCGAGAGTATCGATCTTGGGCGCCGTTCCCAGGCCGAAGGTCAGAGTCTTCTCGGGAGCGGAAAGGTAAGAGCGGCCGCCGCTGACTTGTTGAGTCAGGGTCAGCGCGCCGATCGAAGCTTTCACCCGGGCGCCGACTGCGTCCCGGTTGGAGGCGCCCGCGCCGATGAGCATCACGCGGACGCTCTTTCTGGGGTCATCGGTGCGGTTCAGGTAGACGTGCGCGGGGCCTCCGTTTTCTACCACAATAATGTCCAGGTCCCCGTCTCCGTCGAGATCCGCGAACGCCGCTCCCCGAGCGACCAAGGGGGTCGAGAGCTCCGCGCCATTCGCCGGCTCGAACCGGCCGTCCCCTCGATTGACGTAGAGGATCGGCGCCTGTCGGTACGCGACGTCTTTCTGCACCTGTTGAACGGTCGGCTCGACGTGCCCGTTGGCGAGAAAGAGATCGAGCCGGCCATCCAGATCCGCGTCGAAGAAGAACACGCCGAAAGTCAGAGCGAGCAGAGAGCTCGGCCCGACGCCGCTGCGAGGGGACTCGTCCAAAAAGACATCGCCGGCGTCTGTCCAGTAGAGGGACTTGAGCTCGTTGGAAAAGTTTCCGATGGCCAGGGTGGATCCGCGTCCGTTCTTCGTGTCGCCCCATGCGACACCCATCGCGCCGCGGGCTCTTCCCGCCTCGTCGACCGCCACGCCCGCCTCGACCGCCGTGTCTTCGAACGTCCCGTCCCCGCGGTTGCGATAGAGATTGTTGGGCGCCGTGTCGTTGGCGACCAAGAAATCGACCTTCCCGTCGCCGTTGAAGTCGTAGGGCGCGACTCCCAGGGCCTTCTGGTTTTCGTTCCAGACTCCCGCCTTGCGGGTGACGTCTTCGAACCGCCCCCCTCCCAGGTTGCGATAGAGGTGAGAGGCGCTGCCCGGGTAGCGCTCCGGCGTGCAATAGGACTTGATCTTCCCGTCGAGGGTACAGAAGAGATCTTTCTTCGGCGACCAGTCCACATAGCGGCAGACGAAGAGGTCCAGACGGCCGTCGCCGTCGACGTCGAGCCAGGCGGCGGAAGTTCCCCACCCCGAGTCCTTCACGCCCGCCTTCGACGCGACCTCCTCGAAGCGCCCTCCCAGATTGTGAAACAGGTAGTTTCGTTCGAGTGCGGTGACGTAGACGTCCGGCCGGCCGTCGTTGTCGTAGTCGCCCACGGCGGCGCCCATACCGTAGAAGATCTTCTCGAGCCCGATTTCGCGAGTGACGTCTCGAAAATGGGGGAGCCCATCGGGTCCGACCCCTTCATTGCGATAGAGCGCGAGCGAGGACTTCATTTCCTTCTGCCGCGGGTCCCCGGGCCAGTAGCAGCCGGAAACGAACAGCAGGTCAGGTTTCCCGTCGCCGTCGTAGTCGAGCACCGCCACGCCCCCGCCCATCGTCTCCGGCATCCACTTTTCGCCTCGCGCCCCGTTGACGTGAACGAAGTGGATGCCGACCGCATCCGTCTTGTCCTCGAAGCGGACGATCGGGGCGGGGCTCGGGCGAGAGGTCGGGGCGGAAGCGGGCTTTGCGGGCTCCTGCTTTCGGCACGCTCCGATGAGGACTAACAGAACGGCCAGGACTATTTTTGACTGAGGACTGAGGACTGCGGACTGAGGACTCGAGGGGCGAGAGTCAGAAAAGGAGTATTGAGGCATTTGCAAGCTGAGTCCTCAGTCCTCGGTCCGCAGTCCTCAGTCGGAGAAGACTACGGCGCCGAGTACGGCTTTGGCCCCGCGCCGGGCTGGCTCGCAGCGGGTTTTTTCGGCGCCGAGCCCGCTCCGCGCGCCTCGCGCACGATCGGCGGATGGAGGCGCGTCAGATATCCCATGTCGGTCTGATATCCCTTCGGGCCGATCGATGCCGCCCATGCCGGAACGGTGGCGGCGGGCGGCTGCGCCTCGGCATGGACGTGAATCGGCAGAGACTCCCGGTTATCCCACGGGCTCTCACGGCGGTATTCCGCGGCGATCGATCGGGCCGTCTCGTCCTCCTTGTACTTGCGGTATTCCGCCTCGTGAAAGGCGGCCTTTTCCCGGTTTCCCTGCGCGCGGTAGACGCGCATCAGGTTGTAGTGGGCGTTGACGTCCTCCGAGTCGATCGCGAGAGTTTTTCCGTACGCCTCGATCGCTTCCGGGTACCGAGCGGCCAGCCAGTGGACCGAGCCCAGGTTGTTCCAGGCCACGCGGTCGAGAGGAAACTTGGCGAGAACCCGTTTGAGGTCGCTCTCCGCCTCCGCAAGGCGTCCCTCTTCCTTTTCGACCTGAGCGCGGAAGAACGCGATCTTGGGCCAGCCCGGCCGCCGGCGCTCGGCTTCTGCGAGCGAGGCCTTCGCGTCGGAGAGCCGCCCCTCCGCGATCTCGGCGCGCGCCCGGTTCAAGGGGCCATCCGGTTTGTCGGGAGCGAGCTCGGCCGTGCGCGTCCAGGCGCGCGAGGCTCCGAGGAAGTCTCCCTGCAGGAAGAGCCCGATGCCGTAGTCGTTCCAGCGTAGCCAGGGCTTGTCGGGGTTTCCTCGGGGCGTCTTACTCCCCGTCCCCCCGTCGCCCACTCCCCCCGTCTGAGACTCGGACTGGGGGACTGGGGGACGGGGCGACTGGGGGTTCACCGGGAGCCGGACGCTGTCCGACGCGAGCGTCGTCACCGGCAGCGGCGGGACCGAGGCTCCCACCGAGAAGATTTCATAGTCCCTCGAGAACTTTCTGTAGTGGACTCCCGCGGAGAGCTCGATCGAACCCTTCGCGTCTGCCGGGACGTTGACGCGGTAGTGCACGACGCGCGCGGCTCCCGGGCCAATTCCGTTGTTGTAGAGGGGGACGTGGATGTCCTGGGGTTGGCGGCGGTCCATATGCTGGCCGTCATGATCGATAACGAGGAGACTCAGCGTGTCGGCCGCAGGATCGAGGCGTCCCGCCCGGTCCAGGACGCCGCTTCGGAAGAACTTCGCGCCCGACGAGGCTCCCTCGAGCGAGACCCACGTCTCGTTGGAGTCGGCGGTGCCGTTCGTATAAGGGTGGCCCACCCCGCGAGTCCGGACGACGACCTCGAGATCGAGAGTCTCCCCCGGCATGATCGAAGGAGGCTTGTCGCCGAGCACGACAATCTCCCCGCCGCGCCGAATCGCAAAGAGGTCAACCGTTAGCACCTTGTTCTGGAGAAACTTGCGGATCTTTTCCTCAGTCTCTTTGTCCCCACGCACGAATGGAAGCGCCGTGTTCGCGGCGGGGAAAAGGTGGTCGTGCAGGTATCCCTTTTTGTTGCCGAACTCGTCGGAACGGTAAGGCGGAAGATGGCAGTCGCGGCAGGCCTTGGCCTGCGGCGGATCGTAGAAGGAGCGCACGGCGCGGCCCGAGACTCCCGAGTCGTACCAGGTGTCGTAGTGGTTCTGGCCGCGCATCCATCGGTAGCTGTTCAACGCCGGGATCAGCTCAACTTTGTGGCACGTCGAGCAGAACTCGGGCGTGCGGTGAAACGGCTTCAAAAAGGTCTTGCGATGGAGCGAAGGCTCCATCCGGATCAGCAAGCGGTTGACGGCGGCGAGCGTCTTGTTCTTCGTGAAGGCGAAGGGGTACTGCTTGGATTCCTCGATCACGTAAGAGCCGTTGCCCCGCAGGTCCTTGATCTCCGAGATCGAATGGCACGACATGCAGGTCAGTCCCTGCTGCGCTTCCCACTGGTCGTAGGAGAACTTGGCCTGTGTGGCGGTCCCCATCTGGCCCGTAAAAAGAACCACGGGGTCGTGGCAGCCGGAGCACCACTTGGTGCGTTCGCGTCCGACCCGATCGGCCATCAGCTCGACACTCTTGCGATAGAACGGATTGTTGAAGGACGAGAAGCGGTGCGCTGACCGCTGCCATTGGTGGAACGAATCGGGATGGCAGGACTGACAGTAGTCGTTGGAGGCGAGCTTCTTCGCGTCGAGCAGCCCCTGATCGAAGGTTTCCGAATAGGACGGAAAGAACACCGTGTCCCCGTTGACGTTCACGATGCGCTTGGGAGGCTTCTCGAGCTTGGCCACGATTCCCATCGCGCCGAGAAAGACGGCGACCGCGCCTCCCCAGGCGAAGAGCCGGCGGAACTGCAGTTTGTGGGTGTGCGCCCGCCGATGGAGGATGAATGCGACCAACGCGAGGACGATCGAAACGACGTGAGCGATCCAGGCGGCGCGGTGATTCAGCGTCGCTCCCTGGAAGGTCATGTAGAGGCCGGTCGACACACAGACCAGCGCCAGCGTAAAGATCGAGAGGCCTGCAATCTTGGCTCGAACGTTCCACATTCGGATCATCCGCTTCGCGTGCGTCGCGGCGAAGACAAAGAAGGGAATCGCGATCAGGACGCCGAGCACGAGGTGCGTCAGGAGCATCACGTAGAAGAAACTCGTGTCGCGGGTGAAGGCGACCAGGTAGATCGCGTTGGCCGCGATCAATCCGAGGGGGATCAGGAGGAGCCGATAGAGACGGCGCTGCCAGGGCCTCAGGACCCCGGCGGGTTTCGTTTGGGTGGCCGGCTCCATAGCGCGACCGATTTTATCCTCATCGCTCCCAGTTCGTGACGCGGGGATGGAGGGGACGCGGAGACCAGAGAATGGAGCCGTCCCCACGTCGGCCTCTCAGGAGGTTCTCAGATAGTGTTAGAGACATGAGGTCAGTCTTCGCAGATTGTCACGTCGGCCGGCGGCCGGACGACGACGGCCCGTTCCTGGCTGGCCTGGACGAGGCCGCGCGGCGCGGCGCCAAGTCGATCTCGCTGCTCGGGGACATCTTCCATTTCTTCATCGCGCATCCGAAATTCGAAACTCCCGCCATCCATCGCTTCCTCCGCAAGGTCGAGGAGCTGAAAGGGCGCGGCGTGCCCGTCACTTATGTCGAGGGGAATCGTGACTTTTTCCTGCGAGGCTCCTACGTGGAGAAGCAGTTCCGCGAGGTGACCGACGAGGAGGCGTTCGAGGAGGGAGGCGTGCGTTTTCTCCTGACGCACGGGGATCAGATCAACGAAGCGGACATTCCCTACCGTTTCTGGAGACTCCTCTCGAAAAATCCGATTTCCCGTTTCGCGCTCAACTTCGTCCCGAAGGAAACGGGCAACCGGCTCGTCTGGAAGACCGAGGCGCGCCTCTACAAGTCGAATTTCAAGCACAAGCAGAGGCTGCCCGTCGAGATGATCCGCCGATTTGCCGACAAACGGTTCCGCCGCGGGTGTGACGTTCTCCTTCTTGGCCATTTTCACAAGTCCTGGACCGAGGAGATGCCGGGCGGACGGGTGGAAATCCTCCCGGCCTTTGTCGAGGAGAGGAAGTGGATGGAGATCGACGAGCGTGGTGCAACGAGTCTGGTGACTCTTTCTGGCTAGCTCTCAGCTATCAGCTAACAGCTTTCAGC
>JBKPDV010000250.1:0-6820 GCA_046728075.1 Acidobacteriota bacterium
CGAGGATCGGCTGACTCGGCGGGCAGCCGCGGTCGCGATGACCTACGGCAAAGGCAAGCTCGTGCTGCTCGGCTTCCGCGCCCAGCACCGCGCGCAGACGAACGGGACCTATCCGTTTTTGTTCAACGCGCTCTACTGGTCAGTCCAGAAGTAGGAGGGATATGCTCGCGCGGCCGGCATGAGAAGAGAATCCTTCGCCATTTTCCTCCTGACGGCCGCCGCGCTCTTGTCGGCGGCAACCTGCACAACGACGAAGACGGTCGTGGCGAAGATCGTCACGCCGACCCCTGCCCCCGCACCTCCACCTTCGCCGACGCCCGCGCCTCCGACCGCCGCCCCGCGGAGTCCTTCTCCGATCACGACGCCCATGCCAGTCGCCACCGCTCCGGCGTCGATCTACGACCGCCAGCCGGGAGTTCTCTACGAGCAAACCGCGGCGCCGACACCATCTCCGCTGACGACACCCGTCCCGCCGGCGGCGGTCCCCGCCGCGCGCCCGACGCCAGTGGCGACGAGCACCGCCGCGCCGCGCCCGGCAACGCCTCGTCCGACGGCGCCCCCTCCAACAGCGCAGCCCAAGGCACGTCCGGCGCCAGTGGTGACTGCCACGGCCGTGCCGCGCTCGCCAACCTTTTCTCCGACCGCGCTGCCTCCCACAAAGCCGCCCGAGGTTCGCTCTGTCGCCCAGCCCGCCACGGAAACGCCGAGACCGCGGCCCTCTCCGCCGCCGACGGAGACGGCGCCCCCGCCGCGGCCGACTTTCAATCCCTCTGCCCCGCGGATATCGCCAGAGGTGCCCGCCCAGGGCACGCCGGGGCGGCCGACTCCCACGCACAAGCCGGGGGCGTACTACGAGCCGTCGGACTACCGCCCCGCTGTTACCTGGACTCCGACGCCCGACAAGCGCCGGTCGTAAGAGCCTTGGCCGGTCCCGACGGCCCCGCCGAGCTGCTCGTTCATTTCGCAGACACGTTCCGCGCGGATCCGGTCGCCGCCTACCGGGAATGGTTTCGTGTCCAGGAGGAACTGACCGAGCGACAAGACGAAAGCACGGCGCGAGCGCTCGCCGACCAGCTCTGGTCCACTCTTCCGACGCTCTCCTTCGAGACCGAGGAGGCCAAGGCGCGGTTCTTTCACAATGTCGCCGTCTTTTTCGGAACTCCCGGCCCGGCGGCCGACCTCTCGCGCGCCCGCGAGGTCTTCGCCGTCGCGCTCGCCCATTTCTCACAGCATCAGGAAACGGGCTGGCGCGCGCGGGCGCTGCACAATTTCGCCACGGCTCTCTCCAACCTCGGGCAGACGGCGGCAGAGCTACAGGAATCCGTCGTGCATTTTGAAGAGGCGCTCGCCTGGCGCACGACGGAGCGCGCGATTGCCCGCGGCGTCAGCTGTCACAATATGGGTATTGTATTGCGCCGCTTGGCTGAGCTTGACCCTCATCGCTCGGAAGTCCATCTCGGCGCCAGCGCCGCCGCCCTGCGGGAGGCCGTGGCGATCCGGCAGGCCCACAGCCTCGCGGAAGGACACGCGCTCTCGCTCTTTCAGCTCGGTCTGACGCTCGAGGCGCTCGGCGAGGCGGAGGAGGCGCGCCGCGTCTTTCGTGCCGCAGCCGACCAATTCGACCGGCTCGGCAAGACGGAATCGGCGTCGATTGCGCGCGCTCACGAGGATTCCTCGCGGTGAAATCGGCCGGACAGGACGAGGCGGTTTCGCCGGCCGGCGTGGGCGTGTAGACTTGTTCTTTCATGCAAGAGCTCCCCGCGCTGTGGGGAGAGAAGAGTCCCGCCGGGCGCCGGCGGGGTTGCTTTCTCCCCGCATCGCCTCTCGCGGTTGCGTTGGCTTTGACCGGAAGCCACGCCCTCGGCGCCTTCACCGTTCCGCCTCCGGCTCCTCCTCTTCCACCCCCCTCGGGAAATGTGGTCAATGTTTCGACGGTCGCGCAGCTCCAGAACGCCGTCGGCACTCTCGTCTCGAACACGACGATCGTCATCGCCCCGGGCACGTACCACCTGACACAGACGCTGCGGATCCGCGGCGGCGTTTCCAACGTCGGGCTGCGGGGCGCCACGAACGATCGCGACGACGTCGTCCTGCTCGGCAGCGGCATGCGCACGTCCGGCGCCGTCGACATCTGCGTCACGGGAGAGGACGCGACGGACATCCTGATCGCCAACCTCTCGATCGGGGAAGTCTTCTACCACCCCGTCCAATTGAAGGGGGAGCTCGGTTGCGACCGGGTCCGCCTCTACAACCTTCGCCTCTTCGACGCCGGAGAGCAGTTTGTCAAGGGGACGGTGGACTTCGCTAACCCCAACGGCGTGGACAATGGAGTCGTCGAGTACTCCGTCATTGAGTACACGACGGTCGGCCCGGACGACGGCTACACCAATGGCGTCGACATCCTCAACGGCGCGAACTGGCTGATCCGCTACAACCTCTTCCGCAACATACGTGGAACCGCCTCGACGCCGCTGACGGGTCCGGCCGTCCTGATGTGGGGCGGCTCGAGCAACACGATTTGCGAGAGCAATACGTTCATCGATTGCGAGCGCGCGATCGCGTTCGGCCTCGGGCCGCAGGCCGGCTTCGCCCATAGTCATCAGCGAGGCATCATCCGGAACAACTTCATCTACCGCTCGAACACGGCCCATCCGGACGCCGGCATCTCGGTCTGGGACTCGCCGGGAACCGAGGTCCTCCACAACACCGTCATTCAGAACGGCTCCTATCCGAACGCGATCGAGTACCGCTTTCCGGGAACGACCGGTGCCGTGATCGCCAACAACCTGACCGACGGCGCGATTGCACAGCGGGATGGCGCGACCGCGGCGCTCGCAGGGAATCTGACGAGCGCCACACCGGCCCTGTTCGTGAATCCTTCGATCGCGGACCTGCATCTGGCCGCGAGCGCGGCTGCGGCGATCGATCAGGGCGTCGACGTCACGGACTGCCCGCTCGACTGGGACGGCCAGGCTCGTCCGATCGGCGCTAAGCGCGACATCGGCGCGGATGAGCTCTCGCCGGCATCCCCGCCGCAACCTCTCTCCTTCTACTCGGTCGCGCCCTGCCGGCTGATCGACACACGCGGCCCTTCCGGTCCGCTCGGAGGCCCGTCTCTCCAGGCAGGCGCGACGCGCGCGTTTGTCCTGACGGGTCACTGCGGGATCCCGCCGACGGCGGCCGCTCTTTCTCTGAATCTGACGGCCGTGAGTCCGACCGCTCTCGGGTTCCTGACGATCTATCCCGGAGGAACAGCGCTGCCCCTCGCCTCGACAATCAACTACCGGGCGGGTCAGATCCGCGCCAATAGCGCGATCGTCGCGCTCGGCGCGGCTGGCGATGTGACAGTCACCTGTGGTCAGGCTGCCGGCACCACTCATCTCGTCGTCGACGTTAGCGGTTACTTTCAGTAGCCCGTTAAGTCTTTGTTACCCGGGGCATCTCCGCTCTGTTGATTTTTCGCTTCGAGCGGCGCACCATTTGATTAACCCTTGGTCAGAAAGAAGATCACCGCCCTGCGGCTCGCGGGAGCGTTGCTGCTCGTCTTGTCCGGCTCTGCCCGGAGTCAGACGGGGTTCACGCCCATCACGCAGATGGGACCTCAAACCTATCTCGGCTTCCCCGGCGGGCTCTACGAGAACGGCACGAACGGGCCTCCCTCCGACCACGCGGCGGCGGGGGCGGCTCGCTCCGCGTTGGTCCAGCCGCTCGACGCCTCGGGCAATCCCGGCGCGGCGGGCAAGATCGTTCTTCTCTCGATCGGGATGTCCAATACGACACAGGAGTTCTGTTCCGGGGGCGGACTGCCCCCATGCGACTCCTGGACGTTCGCCGGGCAGGCCCTGACGGATGCCGCCGTCAACCACTTGACGCTGCTCTTGATCAACGGAGCGCGCAGCGGCCAAACCGCTTCCACCTGGGATTCCGCGACCGACCCCAACTACGACCGGGTTCGCGACACGGATCTCGCCAACGCGGGAGCAACCGAGAAGCAGGTTCAGGTCGCCTGGGTCAAGGTCGCGAACGCGACGCCCGCCATCTCGCTTCCCTCCGCTTCTGCCGACGCCTACACCCTCGAGACGCAGATGGGCAACATCGTGCGCGCATTGAAGACCCGATATGCGAATCTGCGCCTGGTCTATTTCTCCAGCCGCATCTACGCGGGCTATGCCACGACGACGTTGAATCCCGAACCCTTCGCCTACGAGTCGGGCTTTGCGGTCAAATGGATCGTGCAGGCGCAGATCGACCAGATGCGAAACGGGGGCACCGTCGTGGATGCCCGCGCCGGCGACTTGAACTACACGACCGGCGCCCCATGGATCGCCTGGGGGCCATATCTCTGGGCCAACGGTGCGACCCCGCGTTCCGATGGTCTCTCATGGCTCCAGGCCGATCTCCAATCCGACGGCACGCACCCGTCACAGTCTGGACAAAGGAAAGTCGGTACACAGCTGCTCTTCTTTTTCAAGACGGCGCCGACGACTCGCCGCTGGTTTCTGGCGGGCTGCGCGAGCGGCGCCGCCGCGTGCGGGTCTTTCTACACGCTTGCGCCCTGCCGTCTGATCGACACGCGCAATCCGGCGGGTCCATATGGCGGTCCCGCGCTCGCCGCAGGAGCGAGCCGCTCTTTCGCGCTCACGGGCCAGTGCGGCATCCCGACCACCGCGACAGCCGTGTCGTTGAATGTGGTCTCCATCACTTCCTCGACCGGACCAGCCTTTCTCACGGGGTTTCCAGGAGGGCTCCCCTTGCCGCTCGTCTCGACGGTCAACTCCGGGGCCGGGCAGATCCGAGCCAACAACGCCGTGTTGGCTCTGGGAGGCGGTGGAGACGTTCAGGTCTTCTGCGGTCAGGGAGCAGGCACCTCCCACCTCGTCGTCGACGTCAACGGGTATTTCCAGTAACCGCAAGACGTTCTCGTCGTTCAGTCTCGAAAAACGCCTCGAGACTCTCTCCCGGACCAGGCGGGGAGTACAATTCCCCTAACCAATACATGGTCCTTTCGCGATTTGTTTCGTACTGAGAGCACCAGTGTCTGTCGAAACAAAAGGAGGTCGGCCAATGCAAGAGCGCTTTCCCCGCCGCGCGATGAGTGGGCACCCGCGCGGTCTTCTCGCGGTCCTGGTCTTCGCGACCGTGGCCTTGCAACTCGGTTGCCCGGCCCCGTTCGAGACGACCAACTTGAACCCTTCCACGTTCGGGCAGCCGGTCACGTTTACAGCTTCCGTGGGCGGTTTCGGGGGGCCGATTCCCACGGGCACCGTGGATTTCTTAGACGGAGCCACGACGCTCGCGAGCGGAGTCCCCATGGACCCGAGCGGTCACGCCAACTTCACGACCTCGAGCCTTGCCATCGGATCCCACTCGATGACCGTCCACTATTCCGGTGACTCAAACTACGCGCCGGGAAACTCGGCCCCGATCATTCAGGCCGTTCGGGCGGCGTCGGCTTCCTTTTTCACGCTCACACCTTGCCGGCTCGTCGATACCCGCGCGCCAAACGGGCCTCTCGGAGGTCCCAGCCTCGTAGCCGGACAGAGCCGAACCTTTACGCTGGCAGGAACGTGCAACATTCCAGCGAACGCCTCGGCGCTCTCGGTGAATATCACGATCGTTGGAGCGAGCGTTCCCGGCTTCGTGATTCTCTATGGCGGCGGAACTCCACAGCCGGCCGTCAGCAATATCAACTTTTCCGCGGGACAGGTTCGAGCCAACAGTGCGATTGTGACTCTCGGCGCGTTGGGCGATGTGGCGGCGTTCCTGGGTCAGAGCAGCGGGAACGCGCATGTGATCATCGACGTCAACGGATATCTGCAGTAAGAATCCGAGAAGAGGAAGCTAAAAGAACTTCTCCAGCTTGAAGCGCCCGGTCTTCGCGAAGAGCGGCGCCCACAGATCGCCGACCTTGCGCAGCCGGGCGGGCAGGTTGTCGATGCGGAAGTCTTCGATTGAGATCCCCTTCTCGACCTCCTTCCAGGTCACCGGGGTCGAGACGCTTGCCCGCGGCTTGGGGCGCACGGAGTAGACGGAAGCGAGGGTGCGTCCCCAGGCGTTCTGGTTGTAGTCGACGAGCACGCGTCCCTTCGGCCGCTTGGCGATTTTGTATTCCGCCGTGACGAGCTTTGAGTCGCGCAATTCCATCTGGTGGGCGAACTCCTTGGCGAAGGTCCAGACCTGCTTCTGGGTCGGCCCCCGCACGATCGGCACGTAGACGTGAATTCCCTTCGATCCGGTCGTTTTGGCGAGATTGGGCATGCCGAGCGCATCGAGCGACTCGCGCACGAGAAGCGCCGTCTCGCGGACTTTGCTGAAGTCGGCGCCGGGCACCGGGTCCAGGTCGAAGTGAAGGTAGTCGGGCCGGTCCACGTCGTCGCATCGCGCGTACCACTGGTTCAGGTCGATGCAACCCAGGTTCACGACCCAGAGAAGCGAGACCGCGTCCTGAACCATCGGAAAATCGATGACGTTGCCGGAGGAATGCTCGATCGAGCAGAGCTCGAGCCAATCGGGATGGGGCACGGGAACGCGCTTCATGAAAAAGAACTCGCCCACTGCGCCGTGGGGATAGCGTTTCATCACCATCGCGCGGTCTTTCAGGTGCGGGAGAAGCCATGGCGACACGTCGAGGTAGTACTGGAGCAGGTCCCCCTTCGTTACATGGAGCTCCGGCCAGAAGACTTTGTTCAGGTTGGTCAGGCGCACATGCCGGGAGTCAATCGCGACCTCGACATCGTCGGTCTCGCGCGGGATCTCGAGACCGGCGCGGGTACGCGCTTTCGCGGCAGGAGAGGCAGCCGCGCCGCGCCTGCGGGAAGGA
>JBKPDV010000251.1:0-13075 GCA_046728075.1 Acidobacteriota bacterium
GCTCTGCACCGCGCGCTCCCGGGTCTTCCGCCCGAGGTGGAAGCGACTCTGCAACGGATCATGCAGGACGAGAAATGGCACATCCAGTGGGTCGGAGACGCGCTCGTTTCGCTGGAGGCCGAGTACGGGAAAGAGCACATCGCCAGGACCATCGAGCGCTACGCGGCCGCCGATCGAAAAGTGTACGAGAAGACACTCGACGAGCACTCGGGCCGGCTCGAGGCGCTCATCGCGCAGCGCCGCGACCGGGAGAGACGATGATCGACCCCGAGGCGGTGAGGGGACGGATCGCGACGTTTCTGCGCCTCCAGCCCGGGAAGGCGGTGGATGGCGCGATTCTCACGGACCTCGTCACGGAGTCTTTCGTCCTGGTCCAGCTCGTGATCGATCTGCAGGAGGAGTTCGGGATTCGCCTCTCCGGGGAGGACCTGCGCGAGGTACGCACCGTCAAGGACCTCATCACAATCGTCACGACCCGAGGCTAGTGAAGTTCCTTGACGGGTCAAAGGCCGCCCGGCCACCTCGCTCGTAACTCACTCTTGCGAGACTCCCTATCCCCCGGCGTCCGTCAGCCGTGCTGCTGTGCCGGAGCTCATCCACTTCTCCTCAGAATCCAGGTCGTCATACACCGGCGATCCTGAACGATCGTCGTTTTCAATGGATCGAGCAGAGTGCCGCCGAGCTCCGACGTCAGCCGCATCAGATACGGCTCATCGACCAGGAAGCGCTCGGTGCCGTCGGGCAGCGCGAAGCGCCGTCCCCCGAGACTGGTGAAGCGCTGCTCCATTCCGATGGAGGATGCGAGGCGGCAAAAGAAGAAACCGCCCGGCTTGACCAGGCGCCACGTCCCCTCCAGCATTGCCCGAAAGTGCGGCTCGTCCCGTGCGAAATGAAGCACGGCGCTGCTCAAGACGACGTCCGCGCTGCGGTCCGGAAAGCTGTTGGACTCGACGGCCTCCGCCCGGAAGTTCGAGGCGGGAAGCCGCGGGGCGAGCCGTCCTGCGAGAGCTCGTACGCGGTCGACAGCCCCCGCATCCGGGTCGACAGCGAAGACTTCGTAGTCCTGGCTCAGAAGGAAGACGAGGTTGCGTCCCTCGCCGCACCCCGCATCGAAGATGGTCATCCCCGGAGCGATCCTGCCGCGTAGGAGCTGATCGAAGAGGTAGATGTCGATCTGCCCGAACAACGAAGGAAGGCGGATGCTCACGAGCCGGCGATGAGAGCCGCTGCTCCGGCGCCGGCCACGAGGCCATCCTGATCGCTGGAACCGCCGGAAGCGCCGATTCCGCCGACGATCTCACCCTTGATCACGAGAGGCACGCCCCCTTCGATCGGAACAGCCCTCTCGAGTGCCAGAACGCGAACGCCGGCGCCGCCGGATGCCAGCATGTCCTGAAAGACCTTCGTCGGCCGCTTGAAGAGTGCCGCGGAGCGGGACTTGGCGATGGAGACATTCACGCTGCCGGTCTGAGTCCCATCCATCTTCGCGAAGGAAACGAGCTCGCCCGACGGGTCGGTAATGGCGACCGCCATGAGCCAGCCGTTCTTTCGGGCCTCGGCGATCGCCGCCGCGGCGGCTTTCTGGGCGCTGTCGAGATTGATTGGCATTCCGTAAGGTTCGGGCATCTGTCTCTCCTCGTCAGGAAAGAGGAAACTCGCTTGGGGAGAACCGGGATCCGTTTGACTTGTGGGGCAGCCGGAGGCTTCACATGCCCGTGTCGTCCGCCGAAGGGCCGTAGATCGAAGGCACTTTCCCGCCCATGGGCCTCAAGTAGCTGGAGAGCTGCCCGCGGTGATGGATCGCGTCGAAGAGAAAGCCCCAGAGCATATCGCCGAGCGGAGCCTCCCACGCGACCTTTCCGTCCATGAGGAAGCGCGCCTTCTTCTCCCAGGCCGCGTCATCGAGCCGGGTCAACCGCTTTTCGAGCTCGCTCGAGTTCCGCTCGTAGGCGGCGATGGATTCCTCCAGCGTCTTGGGCGCGGGCGTCTGCACGAAATTGAGCTCCCCGTGGTCGGCAATCTGGCACGCGTCCCCGAGCTCGCTCGCCAGCAGCCAGACGAGATCGCCGGTGCACGTCGAGCGCGGATGCGGGCGATACGCCAGCTGCTCCGGCGGCACCGCGCGAAGAACGCGGAGGAACTTCGGCTTTTCGTCCTTGAAGCATTTCACCAGGTGCTCACGACTATTCATCTTTCTCCTCCCAGGCCGGCATCCGCGCGGGGCGCCGGCGCTTTCGAATCACACATTCTCGCCCAATTCCGGTCTGTTCCTCACGGGGTGACCAGCGGAAGCTCGACGAAGCTCGCCTGGTCGGGCGAGTGCGAATGGTAGATGCGCTGGACGGACTTTCGGTAGTCAACAGGCTTGGCCCAGAAGATGTTCGAGACGAAAGTCTGCGGATTTCGATCGTAGAGGGGGAACCAGCTCGACTGAATCTGCACCATGATCTTGTGTCCGGGCAGAAAGACGTGGTTCGCCGTCGGGAGAGCGAAGCGGTAGGGAAGGGGTTTGTCCGGCGTGATGGCCCTGGCCGTCTCCAGACTCTCGCGATAGCGGCCCCGGAAGATGTCGGCCGAAACCATCAGCTGGTATCCGCCCATGCCCGGGTCCGCGGCCACTTCGTCGGGGGAAACATCGATCAGCTTGACGACCCAGTCGGAGTCCGTGCCGCTGGTCGAGGCGACCAGATTCGCGACCGGCTGTCCGCTGATCTTCACCGGCGCCGTCAGGACGTCGGACACGAATACGGCGACATCCGGCCGGCTGGAGGCTTCGCGTTGGTCGGACACGAGCCACTCGCGCCAGCTCTTCCCCTTGTCGTAGCTCGATGGCACGACCGGGCGCGCGATGAAAGGCACGGGCTTGGCCGGGTCGGAGACGTATTCGTCGAACGCCGCGTCGCCCGGCTTCGGCGCGGCGAAGTCGAGCCTTCCGCCCGCGGCCAGGTAGAGCGGCGTCGATTTGACCGAGCAGCCGCTCGGGGGCGCGCAGCCCGCCGGCCACGCCGGCAGCCGCCGCCATGCGTTCGTGCCCGTCTCGAAGGCGACGACCGGCGGGACGTCGGCTTTCGGCGCGCCGTCCTTGAGGTACTGGTCCAAGAACGGGCGCAGGATCTCGCGGCGGAAAGTCAGCGCCGTGTCGCTGTTGAACTTGATCGCGCCGAGCGAGCTGCCTTCCCGGATCTCCTGCCCGTGGTGCCAGGGACCGATGACCAGAAAAACCTTGTTGTTGTCTGTGTCTTTCGGCTTGATCGCCTTGTAGACGGCGATGGCGCCGTAGATGTCCTCCTGATCCCACAGGCTGTGCACCAGCATGACCGGCACCTTCAGGGGCTGCGCGGCGAGCACTTTGTCGACCGCCTGGTCGCGCCAGAACGCGTCGTAGCCGGGATGCGCGAGGAGCTTGCGCCAGAAGCCGACCTGCTCGAGACCCCGGCGGCGGCCGAGGTCGCCCGCCGAGCCTGCCTGCAGGAACATCTCGTAATCGTCCAGGTGGGTCATCCACCACTTGGCCTCTGATTCGCGGGTCGCCTCCTGATCGTAGATATAGGACATTCCCAACTGGCGGAAGGCTCCGTTGTGGAACCAGTCATCGCCCATCCAGCCGTCGACCATGGGGTTCATCGGCACGGAAACCTTCAGGGCAGGATGCGGGTTGACGAGCGCCATCAGCGGCAGAAAGCCGTCGTAGGAAATCCCGAGAATGCCGACCCGGCCGTTGCTTTCCGGAACGTTCTTCACGAGCCAGTCGATCGTGTCGTAGGTATCCGTCGCGTGATCGACCGGCGTCGGATTCTGCGGCCCGTGCAGGGGACGATTCATCACGTAGTCCCCCTCGGACTTGTGCTTTCCACGCACGTCCTGGACAACGCGGATGTAACCCCCCTCGACGATGACGTCGGTGGCGTTGTCGTAGCCTTCCAGGCTCGGCCCCAGGTGCGCGCTCTCGCTGTGGGTCGTCAGCTCCCTGGCGTTGTACGGCGTGCGCGTCAAGAGGATCGGCGCGCCTTTGGCTCCCCTCGGCACAAGGATGACCGTGTTCAGCTTCACGCCGTCTCGCATCGGAATCATCACGACGCGGCGGATGTAGTCGAAGCTCTCGGTCGCCGGCGCGAGCTTGGCCGGCGTCTCACTTGGCAGCGCCGGGTACTTCGGCGGCGGCGAGGCTGTCTGGCCCGCCGAGAGGTCCGCGAACAACAGAGCGCAGAACAACGGCGCGAGAAAGTCGAGCGTCGGAAAGCGATGCGTCGGCTTCATAAGGCGTTTCTCCTGATTTGTTGATTCCATCCTGCGGATGCTACTTCGCTGACCTCGACTCCGGAGACGGCCGGCGGCGCGGGTTTGAGTCAGCAGCTTCGGAAGCTCTCGAAGAATTCGCGGTGGCGCGAAAGGATCCGCTCCTTGGCCTCGAGGTTCGGCTCGAGCGACCATTCCCCGTGCTCGTGCGTTCCGCCGAGCAGGATGCCGTCCGAGCGCGGAAACATGTAGGTGTCGCCGGAAAGCGTGGCGTACTGGACCTCCGGCTGAGGGAGGAGGAAGGTCAGCTGCCCTTTCAGCGGGACAAGCTCCTCGTCGCCGAAGAGCGCCTTCGCGCCGAGCCCGGTGCAGTTGACGAGCACGCGCTCGGGAAGAGCGCGAAGGGACTCGCGGTCGGCAAGCTCCGTGACGCGAACGACGGCGCCGGCCGCGCGGACCTCGTCGAGCATCGCCTCGAGATAGGTGGGAGGCTCGATCAACATTCCATCGAACTGGCGGACGTACTTGTAGCCATGAAAGGGATGCTCGGACGGGGAGAGGTCGCGAAGGTCGGGCAGCATCGAGCGAAGGGGCGATTCCCGTCCGATCAGCGAAGCCTCCTGCCAGCTCTCGTTCCTCAGGACGTAGTTGCACATCCAGCGGACGCCGTACCGCGGCCCCACCATCACCTGATACCGCCGGTACGCGAACTCGGACGCCGCGATGAATTGCTTCAGGAACTCCGGCGTGCGTCGCTCGGAGTCGACGACGAAGAACGGGAACCACTGCCCGCCGGCGACGTTGGACGTCGTATTCGGCGGCAGGTCCCTGGCGTAGATCGTCACCGCGCGGCCGGATTCCTGGAGGAGGCGCGCGGTGGCGAGGCCGACGGCGCCGCAGCCGAGCACGCCGACCGCGCCGCGATAATCCGGTGGAACCATGTCCACCGCCAGGCGTGCCGTGCCCCAGGAGAGCGTGATGCCTCCGCCGCCATGCCCGTAGTTGTGGACGACGAGCCGGTCTCCGATCCGTTCCGCCCGCACGACGAAGCCGGAGGGCCGGTAGGGGCGCAGCCCCGCGATCGTACGGATCTCGCGCTCCGGAGCAACCCGAACCGGCGGCAAGGCGCAGCCGGCGGGCAAGACAGTGCCGGGGATCCTGTCGATTACGCGATTTCGCCGGCAGGCCGAGAGGGCGAGGGCGGCCGCGGAAACGCCGGCCGACTGGAAGAAGCGGCGGCGGTTCATTCGAGGCGGGGGAAATGTTTCATCGAGTCAACGAAGATCCGTCTCCCATTATGTCCCGGACATGGCGATAGTCTGAGGCGGCGAGAGGGAACATGAAGACGTTCTGGATCGTGTCGGTTCTTGACTTGATCGCCCTTGGCGTCTTCGCGCAGGCGGCCGCCAGGAGCGATCTGCTCGCACGGATCGACCACCTCGTTTACGCGACCCCGGATCTGAACGCCGGAATCGAGGCCATCGAAAAGCTCACCGGCGTGCGGGCGACGCCGGGAGGTCAGCACCCGGGACGCGGAACGCGAAACGCTCTGATCGCGCTCGGACCCACGAGCTATCTCGAAATCATCGGGCCGGATCCCGACCAGACGGCGCCCCCGCATCCGCGCCCTTTCGGAATCGACGGGCTGAAGGCGCCGCGGCTGGCGAGGTGGGTCGTCCAAGCGCAGAACCTCGAGCAGCTGGCCGCGGAGGCCTCACGCAAGGGGATCCAGCTCGGAGAGGTGACGGCCGGAAAGCGGCAGCGTCCGGACGGCGTTCTCCTGACGTGGCGCTACACGGATCCCCTCGTGGATCTCGCCGATGGTCTCGTTCCCTTCTTCATCGACTGGGGCGATTCTCCGCATCCCGCCGCCGCGGCGGCGAAGGGCCTGACGTTGATCGCGCTGCAAGGAGAGCATCCCGATGCCGCCCGAGTCGGGAAGATCCTGACTTCGCTCGGCCTCGATCTCCCGCTGCGAACCGGACCGGCGCCGGCTCTGATCGCGACCGTCGAGAGCCCGCGCGGCCGGGTCGAGCTGCGGTAACTCAGTCTCGTTCACTGTAACGGTTGAATCGATAGCCGGCGCCGGAGAACGCGAAGGGTGAGCTGACGCCCGGAGTCGCCGTCATTGCCCTCGGCGGCACGCGGCGGCCCGGCCGCGGACGCATGCTCTTGGCCGCCGCTCCGGTCTCTCGGGCACAGAAACATTCACTCTTTATAGCGAGTTCGGTGTGTGCCCTCGGACAGGGCCGCCGCCGGGCAACGCCGGCGCCTCCGGGCTCGCTCTCTGACTTAAGTCTCTATGCCAGGGCCGACGGGTGACGCCGGACGAAGGCCTCGCGTGCGCGCGGAGGCACCCTCCCTCAGACGAAATCTTTCATCCGGCCGGAGTGCGCACGCGAGGTGGACGGCGGCAGGACGCGTCGGCCCGGCTTTGTCCAGCCGCTCATTTGCCAATAGCGATCTCAGCAACACCCCGGCTTGCCCGAATCATGCCGGCGGTGCTCATTCTCTCGCAGATACTCCGCCGCCCAGCTCTTCCAGGCATCCGAGAGCTTGGGCACCGCGAGCAATTGCTCGGCCTCGCGCCGGTCGCGGACGTAGATGCGAAACACATCCCGGACGGTCAGCCCGGTCTTCGGCTTCTCGACAACCCGGATCTCGTCTCCGGCTCCGATGTCCCCTTCGACGATGATTCGGAGGTAAGAGCCGGGCCGCAGCGCTTGCGTGAAGCGGCGCACGAACAGGTCGTCGTTCATCCGGACACCCAAACGCCAACAGGGCATCCTCGGCTCGGAGACTTCGAAGACAGCGGATCCGATCTCCCAACGCTCTCCGATGGCGGCATCGTTCACGTCGATCCCTTCCGTCGTGAGGTTCTCGCCGAATGCGCCGTCGGGGAGCGTGCGGCCGGTTTCCTTTTCGAACCAGCGCGCATCTTCGGTCGAATACGCGTAGACCGCCTTGTCGAAGCCTCCATGGGCCTCGCGATCCGCCTGATCGTCTCCGGCCAGATTCACGCCTCGGGCGGTGATCCGTCCGGTCGCGGGTGTCTTCCAG
Source organism: Acidobacteriota bacterium (assembly GCA_046728075.1). Lineage (GTDB taxonomy): Bacteria > Acidobacteriota > Thermoanaerobaculia > UBA5066 > Gp7-AA6 > JBKPDV01. Next base: position 7,297 of record JBKPDV010000251.1, read on the forward strand.
ATCGCGCTCCTGGCGGGGCGGCCGTGGTATTCGAACTCACGCGGGCCGCCGACGTTGACCGAGATAACTCTTCCCGCGGGAGTTGCCATGGTTATCGAGTCTCCTGGTGACGTAAACCCAGCCGGGCTGCACGCCCCTCCCTGCATACGCCGGCCCGCGATCCAGGGATTCGGGAAGGTCTGTTAGAGTGAAAACAAATTCAGCGGAGGCGACATGAGCCGAGCTCGCTGTTACGCCTCATTACTGGTTTCGGGTCTGCTTCTCTCGGCCGCGGCGCTTGCGCAGAGTGCCTACACGGTCCGAGAGGCCAATGTGCGCGCCGGCCCCGAGCGAGACTACCCGGTGGTCACGCGGCTCGCGGCCGGTACACCGGTGGAGGTGACCGGCTGCAACGAAGACTGGAGCTGGTGCGAGGTCATTGCCGAGCCCGATCGCGGCTGGGTCTACGCGGGCAGTCTCGAGTATCCGTATGAGGGTCGGCGCGTCGTGATTCTGCGACACGGCTATATCGGTCTTCCGATCGTGCCGTTCGTCGTCGGCTCGTACTGGGACACCTACTACCGAGGCCGCCCCTGGTACGGAAGGCGAACCTACTGGGTCAATCGCGCTCCGACTTTCCACCGGCCTGCGGTGGTGGGTCGGCCGTATGTCGGGCATCCGACGGGCTCTCGGCCGCCAGCGGTGAGGCCTCAGGTTGCTCGGCCTCCGACCGGTCGGCTCCCTCAGCCGCGCCACGTGCATGTCGAGGCGGAACGGGCGAAGCCGCAGCCCCAACGGCCGCAACCCCAACGCCCACACGACAAGCCCCATTCCGGACACGACAAGAATTGAACCCGCGCGAGCGGTAACAATCTATAAATTGTAGAGCGGAGCCCCGCCGCGGGCAGGCGGGCTCCCTGGCGAGTCACCACCCGATGCCGTAGTCCTCGCCGTGGTCGCTCGAGCCACCCCACATCGTGCCGTGGGTCTGGTCCAGCAGGATCGCGTTGATGGGGCCGCTCGTTTTCGGGACAATTTGAAGCTTGTAGCCCATCTTCACGAGCTCGGCGCGGACGTAGGGCGGCAGCGACGGGTGGATCTCCATCACGCCCGGTTTGGACTCGTGGGCGCCGAAGGAGCTGTGCATCTGGTAGCTGTTGATGTTCGCGGCTTCGGTGGCTTCCTGCGGCGTCATTCCGAACTCGACGACGTTCAAGAAGAACTGCAGAAGGTTCTGATCCTGCGAGTCTCCTCCCTGGACGGAGAAGCAGAGATAGGGCTTGCCATCTTTCAAGGCGAGCGTCGGCGTCAGAGTCACGCGCGGGCGCTTACCGGGCTCCAGGACGTTGTAGGGGTTCTCCGCGCGGTCGACGACGAAGCTCTGCATCCGCTGGCTCATTCCGATGCCGGTCTTTCCGGCGATGACAGCCGGAAGCCAGCCGCCGGACGGAGTCACGGACACGACCCAGCCCTCGGCGTCTGCCGCCTCGACCGAGGTCGTGCCGGCGTAGAACTCCTCTTCGAAGGTGCGGGCAGGCAACGGCATCCCGGTGAGTGACGCCGCGTCCTGCGTCGAAGCCCCGGCTTTGCCCTTCGGCGGCGGCGGCCACTTGGCGAGCAGGTCGGCGTACGGATTGGTCGAGCGCATGAACGGGTACGGATCGCCCGGCTTCACGTTCGGGTCGTTTTTCGTCCAGTCGATCTTCGCGGCGCGCGCCTTCGCATAGTCCTTCGACAGGAGGCCGGGGCCCGGAGGCGCGGGTTGGTACGCCGTATCGCCGTAGTAGAAGTCGCGGTCGGCGAACGCGAGGTTCATCGCCTGATAGATCGCGTGCAGGTAGCGCGTGCTGTTGTAGCCCATCCCCTTCAGGTCCATCCCCTCGAGGATATTGAGGGCCTGAAGCATGGCAGGCCCTTGCGTCCAGAAGTCGAGCTTGTAGACGTCGATGCCCTTGTAGCTGACCTTGACCGGCTCTTCGATCTTGACCTTCCACTTCGCGAGGTCCTCGGCGGTGTGGAGGCCGCCGACCTCCTGCGAGCCGCGAGCGAACTCCTTGGCGATGTCCCCCTTGTAGAAGCGGTCGTAGGCCGCGAGGATCGCGTCCTTCCGGGACTTGCCCGCCTTCAGTGCCGTCTTCTCCGCCTCGACTAACTTGCGCAGCGTGGCAGCGAGATCGGGTTGTTTGAAGACTTCACCTGCGTCGGGCGGCTGGTCTCCCGGGTGCGGAAGGAGGATGCGCCGCGACTCCGGCCACTTCAGCAACCAGTCGCGCTGGCGCTTCGCCGTCGAGACGTGCTGCTGCTCGACCGCGTAGCCGTCGGCCATCTCGATGGCCGGCGCGAGCACCTCGGCGAGCGACAGCTTCCCGTACTCGGCGAGCATGACCATGATTCCGCCGGGAGTCCCGGGCGTTACGGCGGCGAGCGGGCCGTACTCGGGCGGGTAGGGCATTCCCTTCGATCGAAAATACTCGGGCGTGGCGCCCGTCGGCGCGACGCCGAGCGCGTTGATGCCGATGACTTTCTTTGTGTGCGGATTGTAGATCAGCGCCTGCGTCTCTCCGCCCCAGGAGAGCGTGTCCCACATCGTGCAGGTCGCGGCGATCATGGCGCATGCGGCGTCCACCGCGTTGCCGCCTTTCTGAAAGATCATCGCGCCGGCCGTGGCCGCGAGCGGCTTTCCCGTGATCGCGAGCCACTTGCGCGCGTGAAGCGGCGGTTTGTTCGTCGCGGCGACCGCGACCGCGCACACCGCGCCAATTGCCACCGCTAAGCGGGCAACGAAGAGAGTTCCGCGTCGGATCCGTCCTCTTCGCAACCTGATCATCGATGCCTCCTCGCTGCTACTTCTAAACCCGCTCGGCGGATGCTATCGCGACACGTCGCTTGCTCGGGACTCTCATCATCGCGGGGATGAAGAATTCATCCAGAGTCTACGGTCGGGAGTCAGATTCAGGGATCCGCTTACTCGGAGCGGAGCGCCTCCAGAGGATCGAAGCGGGTCGCGCGCAGGCCCGGCACGGCGCAGGCGGCAGCTGCGATGGCGAGGAGCACGAACGTCGCGGCGGCGAAGGTCAAGGGATCGCGCGGGCCGACGCCGTAAATCAGTCCGGACATCACGCCCGTCAAAAGGAGCGCCGCGAGGACTCCGGCCGCGATTCCCGCGCCCGCGAATGCCATGCCCCGGCCGACGACGAGGCCGAGCACGTTGGCGCGCGAGGCGCCGAGGGCCATCCGGATGCCGATCTCGCGGCGCCTGCGGTTGACGAGGTACGCGAGGACGCCCGAGACTCCGACAGCGGCGAGGAAAAGAGCGAGGCCGGCGAACGTCGAGAGCAAAAGCCCGGTCAGGCGCGGCGTGGCGAGGGAAGCCTTCACCACGTCGGTCATCGTCCGGACGTTCGCGATCGGAAGGTTGGCGTCGAGTCGGGCGACCTCGGCGCGAATCGGACCGAGGAGGGCGAGCGGCTGTCCGCCGGCCCGGACGACCAGCGTCACGTTGCGCGCGGCAAATCCCGTGGAGGACGGGAACTGCGCGTAGGGGACGTAGAACTTCCCCTTGATCGCCGCGGTGACTCCGTTGTGGCGGACGTTCTTGACGATTCCCACGACCGTCATCCAGGGTCGCTTCGGATTGTTCGAGCCCATGCGGATGCGTTTTCCGATCGGATCGGCGTTGCGCCAGTACATCCGAGCCATCGTCTCGTTGACCAGCGCCACGGGAAGCGCGTTCGCCGTGTCGGTCGATGCGATCGCGCGTCCGCGGACAATGTGCTCTCCAAGCGCCTCGAGCGCGCCTTCGGAGATGACCTGCCAATCCCCCTTCGCGTGGTCTCCGGGCGGCGGCACGTAGCCCTCGACGGCAAGCCCCCAGTCGCCGATGGACGCGGCCAGCGGCAGAGATCGCACGATGCCGGCCGAGCGCACGCCGTTGACGGATCGCACGCGTTCGAGAATCGTTCGGTAGAGGGCGACGACCTGCTCCGGTTTCTCGTAGCTCGCCTCCGGTGGACGGAGCTGAGCCGTCAGGACCTGTCGCGCGTCGAACCCGAGATCGATGTTCATCAACGCTTCCAGGCTGCGCAGCATCAGGCCGGCTCCGAGAAGGAGGAGGACCGCCAGTCCCATCTGCGCCGCCGCGAGCGTCCCGCGGAGCTTCTGTCGCCGCCAGCCGGCCGAAGCGCCGCCGGCGCCGTCGCGCAGGGATTCGCTCAGGTTCAAGCCGAGCGTGCGCAGGGCGGGCGCGAGGCCGAAGAGAAGGGTCGTCACACCCGAGAGCGCCGCCGCGAAGAGCAGCATGTCCGAATCGATCCGGATGGGCGCGAGGGCAGGCAGCCCGGCCGCGGCGCGCGCGACGATGACGCGAATGCAGATCCACGCGGGCGCGAGCCCCAGGGCCCCGCCGGCGGCGGCGAGGACGAAGCTTTCAGTCAGAAGCTGGCGGGCCAGCCGCCCCTTGCCCGCGCCGAGAGCCGCGCGCACCGAGATCTCACGCTGCCGCCCTTCGGCTCGCGCGAGCAGAAGGTTCGCGACGTTCGCGCAGGCCATCAGCAGCAGGAATCCGACGGCCCCGAAGACGAGCAGGAGAGCCGAGCGCGCCGGCCCGCGAATCTCTTCCTCGACGGGGACCGCAAACGCCTCGAAACCCATCTGCGGAGGGTAGATGCCCTGGCGAGTCAGGTTGGTTGTCAGCGCCTTCAGCTCCGCGGTCGCGCGCGCGGCATTGGCGCCGCGGGCGAGTCGACCGGCGCCATAGAGGCCGTGGTTGCCGTGCTCGGTCTCGGCTGGATTGAGCTGAAGGGGAATCCAGAGTTGAGAGGGTTCGGAAGCGCTCACCGTAAAGTCAGTCGGAAGGGCGAAGCCTCGCGGCATCACGCCCACGATCCGGCGGGCGACGCCGTCGAGCTCGACAACGCGTCCGACCGCGCTCCGGTCCGACCCGAAGCGGCTCTGCCAGAGTCCGTGACTGAGAACCGCGACGGGTGGCCCTCCCGGAAGATCTTCCTGGGCGTTGAACGGACGGCCGAGCAGCGGACTCGCCCCGAGAGTCTCGAATGTGTTCGCGCTGATCCTCGCGACGCCGATGCGGATCGGCATCCCGCTGCCGGTCAGGTTCGCTTCGCCCGCGTCCCAGGCGGCCACGCTTCGAAGGCTCGGACAGAACCGACGATAGTCGAGGACCTCGCCCTCCGAGACCCACGTCTTCTCGAACTCCTTCCAACGGCTCCAGATCATCACGCTGCGCTCGGGCTCCCGGTAGGGCAGCGGGGCAAGCAGGACGCCCTTGATGACGGAGAAGATGGCCGTCGTGGCGCCCATGCCGAGGGCGAGAGTCAGGGTCGCCGCCGCGGCGAATCCGGGCGAGCGCCGCATTCCCCGCAGCGCATAGCGAACGTCCGCGAGGAAGACTTCCATGGGCACCTCTTCCTACGCCCGGTGACAGGAAAGGTTCCGCTGTTCGGCGGTGGAGCGCTCGCGCCCGCGGAACAGGGCCTTGAGTGGCGAGCGTCAGTGCCGGCCGTGCATCGCGAGCAAGAGACGCCAGATCGCCGCGCCGCCGAACCACACGGCCGCGACGACGATCAGGACGATGACCGCGATGAAGATCCAGGACCCGGTCTTCTTACTCATAGCTGATTGCCTCCCGTACGGGACGTCGCGACGCGTGCCAGGCCGGGAGAAAGCTCGACGCGGCAGCCAGAAGCACGGAGACCGCAAGCCAGATCGCGAGCCCCCGAGACTCGAAGACGAAGTCGAGGCCTCCCTTGAACGCCAGTCGGACGAGAACATTGCCCAGGAG